>NZ_JBSSBO010000043.1:0-24184 GCF_054058915.1 Thermostichus sp. MS-CIW-41 | reverse complement strand
AAACAGAAAGATCAACTGGTAGTAATCCGTACTGAACATATTATACATTATTTTCAGTATAGTTGAGCTTATTATTGACTAGAGTCATGCTCTTCAGCTCTCAAGGATTGTGGGAGGCCGGGGTGCCATCGGATTCGAGTTCTAGTCGCGCCAGCAGGACAGAGTCCTTTGTTGGGCAAGCCCTCACCCACCTGGACGCCTCTGGCCGAGCACAAATGGTGGAAGTGGGACACAAGCCCATGGTTGCCCGCTTGGCCACTGCCCAAGGGCAGGTACGCATGTCAGAAACGACTTTGCAGGCTATTCTGGCCGGTCAAGGGCCCAAAGGGAATGTGGTGGAAACAGCCCGGCTGGCCGGGATCATGGCTGCCAAGCGCACCGCCGATCTGATCCCGCTGTGTCATCCTCTGCCCTTGAGCAGCGTCACCGTGGATCTGAATCCGGATCCCCATCTGCCCGGCTTTCTGATCACCGCTACAGTAAAAACCAACGCCCAAACAGGGGTGGAGATGGAGGCTCTGACAGCAGTTTCGGTGGCTGCCCTCACCCTGTACGACATGGCCAAGGCCCTGGAAAAGACGATGGTGATCGAAAACATCCGGCTGCTGCGCAAGTATGGGGGGAAGTCTGGGCCTTTCGAGGCAGAGGATCGGGATAACGCCGAGAAATGCTGAAAGCTTTGCAACAACCAGAGAGTGGTGTTGGGCTAGGGTTGTTGGTGGGCATTGGGGTGCTGCTCTGGCCCATGCTGCGCCAGGGCTATCCCATGACTCACTCCACTCACTTCAACCTCAGTTGGGCCTTTCAGTATCAACGACAGTTTTTCGGCGGGCAGTTTTACCCCCGCTGGCTGGAGTATTCCAACTTCGGCTACGGCAATCCTACCTTTGCCTTTTACCCCCCTCTGTGCATGGTGGCCCCTCTGCCGTTTCGCCTGCTGGAGCTGGATATGCCCGGATCCCTGGTGGCCAGCATGGGCTTGGCAATGGCAGTCTTTGGCGCAGGGCTGTATGCCCTTCTCCGGCAACTCATCCCCTGGGCTTGGGCTCTGGTTTTGGCTCTGGCGGGTATGGCCGGCCCCTATTGGCTGGTGGATATTTACCAACGGGGGGCAATGGGGGAAGTGTGGGCCATTGCTGTCTCTCCCTGGATTTTCTGGGCCTCAGTCCAGGTGATCTGCCGGCCCCAGTCCCTTTGGCCGATTGTGGCCTTAGCCATTAGCTACGGCCTGTTGGCCCTATCTCACTTGCCCACTTTGCTGGTCTTTACGCTAACTTGGCTGCCCCTGCCGTGGGTGCTGAGCCGTCGGGATCCCCTCTGGCCCAGGGTGGGGCGCTGCTACTTGGGGTTTGGGCTGGGGCTGGGGTGGACGGCGTTTTATCTGCTGCCAGCCTTTTGGGATCAGCGCCTCATCCAGGTGGACTTCGTCAATTTCGTCGAAGAGTACATGCCCCAACATCGTTTGATGGTGAGTGGGCTGACCCGGCTCCAGCCACAACTGACGCAGCACTGGTTTGAGAGCGGCCTGGTGGGGTACTGGATCTGGATGGTGGCCGTTGTCTTGGGTGCTGGGATCCTGGTTTTCTGGGAATGGCTGGCCCGCAGGACAAGGGGGATGACCCCAATCCATTCCGCTCGTGCTGGCGAGACGGAGTCCCATGGTGCCTTAGAATCCTCTGCTCCCCTGGCCAAAGCCATCCTGCTCTACAGCTTGGGGGCCAGCTTGGTGGCCCTGCTGATGATGACGGATTTGCTGGGTTGGCTCTACGAGTGGATTTTGCCCCTGCGCCGCATTCAGTTTTCTTGGCGCTGGATGGCGGTGACGGCGGTAACCGTGCCCTGGCTGTTGGGATCCCTGGCCGCCTGGGGGTGGGGACAAAAGGGCTTGAGGATCCTCTTGATTGTGGGGATAGGTCTGGCCATGGGGATACAAAGCTGGCAGGGCTGGCAGGTCTTGTCCAGAGCCTGGTTTGACCCCCAGACCATCCAAACTTTTCAAGAGCTGTCTGCAGCCAAGCCATTTCCCAATGAGCCCCAGCAGCGACCGGGCATCGCTTTTCTTCACTGGCACTGGATCTTTCCCGATGGGCTGGCGCTGGTGGATGTGCCGGAGTACCGACCTCGCCAAGCAACCCTGCCGATGCCGCCCCCAGAGGTGGATCCGCTGCTGCGGTGGCAAGGCGACATGGTGAACTTTGGACGAGAACAAAGCGATCTGGAGCCACTGTTGGAAGTGGAGCAGTGGCGCTATGGCTACCGTCGTTTTCGGGCCGTTAACCCCACCGATCAGGATCAATGGGTAGTCCTGCGCACTTTTTACTACCCTGCTTGGCGGGTACAGGTGGATGGTCGCCTCACGTCTGCTGAGCACAATGGACTGGGGCTGTTGCAGGTGCGGATCCCGCCGGGGGATCATCGCGTGCAGGTGCGCTATCTGGGTACTGCAGCCGAGTGGATGGGGTGGATCTTGACCGGCCTGACGGGGGTGCTGCTGGTGAAGCTGCGGCGGCTGCTTCGTTTGTTGAATTTGAACGGACCGCGGAGACAAGAAACTCCAGAGGAGGTAACAGCATGCTGAGTCGGGTGGCCGATTCCATCTACTGGCTCAACCGCTACGTGGAGCGCGCCGAGAACATCGCCCGCTTCATCGATGTCAATCTCAACCTCATCCTAGACTTGCCCAGCGGTCCCGCCCAGCAGTGGGATCCCATCGTCTACACCACCGGGGATCAGGAGCTGTTTTACCAGCGTTATGGCCAGGCGACCCAAGAAACGGTCATCCAGTTCCTGGCTTTTGATAGGGATTACCCCAACTCCATCCTTTCCTGTTTGCGGCTGGCGCGAGAAAATGCCCGTTCTGTGCGGGAGGTCATTTCTTCAGAAATGTGGGAGCGGGTCAACCGCTTTTATTTGATGGTCAAAGAAGCAGCTCAGCAAGGCCCCCACCTGAGTCAGCTCCATGATTTTTTCACGGAAGTGAAGCTGGCCAGTCACCTATTCGCCGGGGTGATGGATGCCACCATGACCCATGGGGAAGGATGGCATTTTGGCCAGATTGGCCGTCTTTTGGAGCGGGCGGACAAAACGGCGCGCATTTTGGATGTTAAGTATTTTATTTTGCTGCCCTCTCTGCAGTATGTGGGTACGGCTTTGGATGAGTTGCAGTGGATTGCTTTGCTGAAGTCGGCCAGTGCTTATGAAATGTACCGGAAATACAGCCGCCAGCACCGCATCAATCCCAGAGAGGTGGCCTCTTTCCTGATTTTGGATCGGCAATTTCCCCGCTCCATTCAGTTTTGTCTTATTCACGCGGATCGATCCCTGCACCAGATCACCGGCACCCCAGCCGATACCTGGCGGGATCCCAGCGAGCGAGCTTTGGGCCGCCTGCGTTCTGAGCTGGACTACCTAACCATCGACGACATTATGGAGCAGGGCTTACATGAGTTTCTCGACAAATTGCAGCTACAAATGAACCACGTTGGCGATTGCATCTACGAAACTTTCTTTGCCATTCGCCCCTTGCAACCGTCTGAATCCCCTCTACTCTCTCAACGTCAAGCCCAACTGACATGAACGGCCTCGACTCTAAATGCAACGAGAAAAACAGGACACCTGGCCAATTGGGCTGGATCGGCAGCCGACGGGAGTAGATGAGGCAGCCTTTATTGCCGCCAATGCCACACTGATCGGCGATGTCCATCTTTCGGAAGCGGTGAGCATCTGGTACGGGGCCATCTTGCGGGGGGATCTCTCGCCCATTGTCATTGGCCGCCGCAGCAACATCCAAGATGGAGCCATCCTGCACGGGGATCCCGGACAGCCGACCCTGGTTGGCGAGGAAGTGACCGTAGGCCATCGAGCGGTCATCCACAGTGCCCACATCGAGGGGGGATGTCTGATCGGGATTGGGGCCATTATCTTGAACGGGGTCACCATCGGGGCAGGCAGCATGGTGGGAGCTGGAGCGGTGGTCACCCGGTCTGTGCCACCTCGCTCTTTGGCGGCGGGGATCCCGGCTAAGGTTATCCGCACCCTCACCGAGGAAGAGGTCGAGCAACTGCGCCTTCACGCCCAGCACTACGTGGATTTGGCGCTTCAACATGCCAGCCGCTTTGGCCGGTGGAGCAGAGGTTCGGGCGAGCGACTTTGAGCCTATTTTGCCAGCCGTCTCTCAACAGCCGGGATCCGCGCAGAGCACCCAGGTATCTTTGCTGCCGCCCCCCTGGGAGGAGTTCACCACCAGGGATCCCTTCTTGAGGGCGACGCGGGTCAGCCCCCCTGGGTGAACGTAGATCTCTTTGCCGTAGAGGATATAGGGCCGCAAGTCCACATGACAGGGTTCTAGACGGGGGCCTTCTCCCCGATCCACCAAGGTGGGCACGCGAGAAAGGCACAGGGTGGGTTGGGCGATGTAATTGCGCGGTTGGGCGCGGATTTTCTCGGCAAAAGCAGCCCGCTCTGCCGGTGTGGCCTGGGATCCCATCAACATGCCGTAGCCACCCGACTCGTTGGCTGCCTTCACCACCAGCTTGTCCAGGTTTTCCAGTACGTACGCCTGATCCTTGGGATCCCAGCAGAGGTAGGTGGGCACGTTGGGCAAAATGGCTTCCTCTCCCAGGTAGTAGCGGATCATCTGGGGCACATAGGCGTAGATCACCTTGTCGTCCGCCACCCCTGTTCCCAAAGCGTTGGCAATCGCCAGCCGCCCTGACCGGTAGACCTCAAACAGGCCCGGAACCCCCAGTAGAGAATCGGGGCGAAAGGCCAGCGGATCGATGAAGTCGTCGTCGATGCGGCGGTAGATCACATCCACCCGCTGCAGCCCCTTGGTGGTGCGCATTTGCAAATAGCCATCGGCCACCACCAGATCCCGCCCTTCCACCAGCTCCACCCCCATCTGCTGGGCGAGGAAAGAATGCTCGAAGTAGGCGGAGTTGTAGATGCCGGGGGTGAGCACCACCACCGTTGGGTTGGCTAGGTGCGGCACCAGGTTAAGCAGAGTATCCAACAAATGGCTAGGGTAGTCGTCCACCGGGCGGATCCCCATGGTGTTGAACAGGGAGGGAAAGGTGCTTTTCATCACCCGCCGATTTTCCAGCACATAAGAGATTCCCGACGGACAGCGCAGGTTATCTTCCAGCACGTACCAAGTTCCGTCCCGATCCCGCACCAGGTCGGTGCCGGTGACGTGGCACCAAATTCTCCCCGGTGGGTTGAGCCCCACACAGGGCCGCAGAAATCCCTTGGCCGTTTCGATCAGCTCGGCAGGGATCACCCCATCCTTAAGGATCTTCTGGTCGTGATAGACATCGTCGATGAACAGGTTGAGGGCGTGGATGCGCTGCTTGAGACCCTTCTCCAGCCGCTGCCACTCGGAAGCCGAGACGATGCGGGGAATGATGTCAAAGGGGAAAATTCGCTCCGTGCCCTGGCTATCGCCATAGACGTTGAAGGTCACCCCCATTTGAAAGAGGGCCGCCTGCGCCGCCGCTTGCCGCTGCTGCAGTTCCCCTTCTTCCAGAGAATGAATGCGCTCAATCAGCGGGATCGCCTCAGGACGGGGCTGGTTACGCCCCAAAAACAGCTCGTCGTAAAACCCCTCGCCCGGGTCGTAGGCATCAAAACGCACGTCTGGGATCCCTGGAACGCTATCATCTTCTTCTACTTCTTCTACTGTTGGCGGCTCTGGATCTGCATAGTGTGCTTTCAGCTACTTTTAGCCTGGTAAAAAGAAAGGACTCCGTCCCGCGGACGGTGGGTTGGCCAAACCAGGGGGGGAGCTCTAGGGATCCGCCACCTCAAAGGCCCATAGCCCCCGCTCGGCAGGGATCCGATGCAACTGCCCCTTGGGAAAGCGCCGTTGCAGCTCTGCCCCCTGCTGATCCCATACTGCCTCATTCGTGAACAGGGTAAACGGCGGTTCTAGGTCTTGGCCGGGCAACGTCTCTGGGGAAAAAACCTTCACCTCCTGCTCCGGCCCAGCAAAAAATTGAATCCAACTTTGCCAGTAGATAGGCTCTCCCCAGCTGAAATAGGGGTAGGCAGTGCTAGCCGCCAGATAGAAGCGGTAGTCGGGATCCATTTGGCGAGCTGCCACATAGCGCCCGGTGGCCCCCACATCGTTGCCCTGCGTCCAGCCTTTGTGGACAAAGTCTCCAAAAATGGCCAGGTTCCACCCCCCAATCAGCAGGATTGCCCCCGCCATCGCCGCCGCCGGCAGCCAACTCCCGGCCCGGGATCCCCAGCGTTCCAGGAGACCTGCCAGCACTTGGATCCCTTCCAAGGTTAGATAGGCTACAAAGGGCAGGATCACCAGCAGGCGGGTGTAGTTGGGGGCTTTGGTGATGGCCAAGCTAAACAGCAGGTAGAGAAATAGGAAGCTGCCGATACAGAGCCAGTCGTGGGGCTGGCTGCGCTTCTTGAAAAGGCGGTAGAGGCCGGATCCCAGCCCCAGCCAGATCAAAGCCCCCGTCAAGGGATCCACAAAAGCATGGCCATAGTTGGGATAGATGTAGCCGCGGTCGTGCTGGCCGGGGTCGTTGAACATGCTGAGGCCGTTGAAGATGTTGCGCCAGACCGCCTCCTCTGGCGTAGCCGCATTCACCCACATCTGTTGTAACGCCCGCCCTTCCGGGAAAAAGAGAAATTGTTGGCGAGAGTACTCGGCGCTCACCGCAGGTGCTGTGACCGTGGCCACCAGAATGGGCCCAGCCACCAGAAAAAAGCCCAGCGCCGCGGGCACCGTCAGCTTAGCCAGGACCCAGAGGGGATTAGCTTGCTTGTTTTCTCCTCGGAGATCCTCCCGGCCCAGGAGCAGGTACAGAACTCCAAACAGCAACCCCAGCAGGATCACCACCCGCCCCGGCAAATAGCCGTAGAGGGAGAAAGCCGCCGCTCCTCCCCCCAGATAGAGCAACAGGGGATTTTTTTCCCGCACGCCCTTGAGGAGCAAGGCCAGGGCCGCACACTCCACCAGCACAATCAGGTTTTCCCGCATGGCCATGCGGCTGATGCCCAGCAAGGCGTGGTTGGATCCCAAGAGGGCCGCCCCCGCCAAAGCCAGCCGGGATCCCCAAAAAGCGCGAAAGAACCCATAGGCCACCAGAATGGTGACGACCCCGAAGGCGGCATGTACCGTGCGCACATTGAGCAGCGTGACTCCCCCCATCAGCCGCGTCAGGCCGCCGAAGAGGCTGAACATGAAGCGGGGGAAATAGAAATACTCCGGCATCAGCCCAAAGATATCGGGATAGCGCACCCCTGAGGCGCGACGGGCCATGGAGGTGATCACAATCTCGTCAGTATTGATCTGAAAAGGGATGTTGGGCAGGTCGTAGAGGTAGATCGGGGCAAAGACCAACACCAACAGCCCCAGGTGCAACAGCTCCTGTTGCCAGCGCAGCCGCGTCGGATCCCAAGGGGGTTGAGCCGGGGAAAACTGCGCCCAATACAACCCCACCAGCAGGATGCTCAGCAGCCAGAGGCCAATCTGCAGCACGTGGTAGCCAAACACCCCGTACCAGAGGATCAGGGCTACCCCCAAGCCCAAGCCGGATCCCAGCAGGGGCAGATGCCGGGAGGTCATCACCCTATCCCAAACCGCCATAGAACCGATACGACTGGAATCAGGAACGAATCGATCCCTCTCAGCCTACCAGGCGCAAGATGCTCGACAAAACCAGAACTCAGTCAGCTAGAAATCGCAGGAGCCCCGCACTGTACCCGTAGGGTCAGTGCCGGAAGGAATGCGCTTTGATGAAGTACAATGAACTTATGAGCCAAGTCCTGACAATATCCTGTAAGCTCAAGGCGTTCCCGTCACAAGCCGCCAAATTGGACGCGACGATGGATGTCTTTGTGCAGGCATTGAACTGGGTCAACCAGAACACGCCGGAGAAGATCGTCAACGCGGTCAAACTGCAATCCCTTTGCTACTACGAGATTCGAGCCCGGTTCGGCTTGTCCAGTAACTTGGCTCAACAGGTGTGCAGACGGGTGGCAGGCGCCCGCAAAGTGGCGAGACAGCGCAACCGTCCGGTTAAAGAGTTCAAGCGTAGGTTCGTTACCTACGACGCACGTATCTTTTCATTCCGCGAGAAAGACTGGACGGTGTCGCTGACCACGGTGGAAGGGAGAGAACGCTTTGAACTAGCCATTGGCAACTACCAGAGGGGAATGCTGGCTGGCTCTAACCCCAAATCGGCCACCCTAGTCCAGCGGAAGGACGGCTCCTACTACATCCAGATTTGCGTAGAGAAAAACCCGCCCAAGCAACAAGATACCGACAGGGTGATCGGGGTGGACTTGGGCAGGACAGATATTGCCCATACGTCAGAGGGTGATAACTGGAATGGACAGCAGTTGAACCGAGTCCGCGACCACTACTCCAAGCTGAGGGCGGCACTCCAACGCAAAGCCAGTAAGGGCACCCGCAGTTCGCGGCGCAGATGCAGAGAACTGTTGCAACGGCTGTCTGGCAAGGAGAGGCGCTTTCAGGCGTGGGTCAATCATCGCATCTCCAAAGCTATTGTCTCTAGGGCAAAAGCTACCAACAGCGCTATTGCTCTGGAAGACTTGACAGGGATCCGGAAAAGAGTCAATCAACAACCCCGCAGCAAAGCCGAGCGGCGCAGGGCCAACAGTTGGGCGTTTTATCAACTCCGTCAATTTTTGGAGTACAAGGCTCTGCGTGCAGGGGTTGCTTTGATTCTGGTGCCGCCTGCTTACACGTCGCAGACCTGTCACAAGTGTTTGCATATCCATCCCGATCCTGCGCAATCCTACCGCAGTGGCAAGTCGTTCAAGTGTGGGCACTGTGGATGGGAAGGGGATGCGGATTTGAATGGTGCGAATGTGATTGCGCTCTTGGGGGCTGTCGTAAACCAGCCTAGAGGTCCGGGCTTGTTTTGTTCTCTGGTAGAGCAGAACAGGCTCAGGGCTACTGAAAGCCCGCTCCGTACCGCTTAGCGGTCGGAGCCGGGTAGTTTACTCAGCGCCCTCCCCCCTAGTCTTTCTCCCAAGGGGCGAGGGGAGATCAGAAAAGGTTGGAATCAAAACTTTGCCCCACCTGTTCTAGGGATCGCCAACAGGGATTCACAAAATCAATAACTTCACAAAATCAATAACCCCGCATCGGCTCCGCCTCTGGCTCCAATTCCGGATCTATGAAGTTGGACGGATCGTAGAGGAAGCGGTTGACCTCGTCCTCAATGCGATAGATCTCGAAGGGCTCCAATTGTTTGCCAGTTCGCAAGGCCAGCAGGTAGCCATCCACCAGCAGACGTAGCTCATCGGTGCGCCGGTAGCCCCGCTGCCAGGTATCCACCAGAGCATCGGTCAAAGCCTGATAGTGCCGGATCAACTTTGGGTCTTGCAACATGGTGTTCCCTTGCCCTGCCTGTTTCTATCCTAACGTTTGGTGTCTCTTTGTAAGGGGTGATTGCAAACGGGATCCCGAAGCTTGGTCTCTTCTTGGCTTCAAGCCATGGGCAGGTGCAGCCGCGAAGGCGTCTCGCCACCGCTGCGGAGAGTGATGGTGAGAATGCGGGCCTCGATTAGCCGCTCTTCCCGCATCCCCATACCCGTGTTGACAGGGTAGGCCGGGAAACAAGCCGCGCTGAGGCTGAGGCGCAGAGCATGACCGCAAGGAATGCGAATACAGGTGGGCTGACAGGGAATCAGAATGGGGGTACTGGGCTGGGGATCCCGTAGGCGACAATAGCCTTGGGAAAAGTTATACACCTGCCCATCGGGCCTTACCACCGAGAGCACAGCGCAAAGATCGAAACTGGGGCTGTCGGCTTCCGCGTACACCTCCACAGCAATGTCCCCGACCAGAACCAGCTCGGCTTGCAGCGGCGGAGTGGTATAGGTCAGGACATCGGTGCGGCAGTCGAGGGCGGAGCGCTCTTGCGGCCCGGCAGGCTGAACTAGGTGGCCCCCCAAGGCCGGCACCGGTCGCCAGGGATCGTGAACAAAGGTATCCGATTGTTGCGTCGGCGAGGGTTCAGGGCGAAGGGATCCCTCTGCTTCTGAAAGGGCAGCCAAGCCGGTGCTGTGTAGGTAAAAAGCTTTTGGCTCAGGGGTAGGCCAAGCATCAAAGCCGCGCCAGCGGTTGGATCCCATCTCGAACAGGCGTACCGGCGGCTCCTGGAGGATCCCTGTATCTTTGCCTTTGAGGAACTGGTCAAACCAGCGCACCTGCAGGCGATCGATGGGGCTGACAGCCTCTGGGCCAAAGTCCAACGCCCCCACTTTGCGCCCCCAAGGGAGATGGATCCAAGGGCCGATGATCAGGTATTGAGGGTTCTGGCTGCGGGCGCTCATTTCCTTGTAGAGGCGCAGGCTACCACTCAGGTAGCTGTCAAACCAGCCGGCAATGTGTAGCATCGGCAGATCCACCACCTCTAGACGGGGAGAGAGCTTGCGCCAGTATTCATCCGGCTCGCTGTGCTCCAGCCAGTCGAAGTAATAGGACTGGGGGGCATACTGCTGCAACACCCCCGGCTTGAGGGGGATAGGGTCGTAGAGGGGGAGATTGCGGGCAGCTTTCAAAAGCGCTTGGTAGGCATTGGCGTCCCCCCTAAGACGCGCCCCTTCGGTCTCCAGTTGCAAGGCCCAACTGAGGTTGTTGTAGAAGGCAAAGGCCCCCCCTGGGTAAGCGGCATCGGCATAGAGATCGTAAGGCAGCATCGCCGGGCAGATGGCCTTCAAGGCGCTGGGACGGGTAGAAGCCGCATACAGCTGGGTCATGCCCTGATAAGAGAAGCCGTACATGCCCACTACGCCGTTGCTCCCCGGCAAGGCAGCCGCCCAATTGACGGCGTCAAACCCGTCTTCCACCTCATGGCGGAAAGGGTAGAAGGATCCCTTGGAAGTTCCCCGTCCGCGCACATCCTGGATGACCACAATGTACCCCTGGGCCGCATACCACCTGGGATGGGCATACACCACCGTCGAGGCAATGGCCCGCCCATAGGGCTGCCGCATCAGCAAAACCGGGTAGCTCCCCTCCCCTTGCGGGCGATAGACATCCGCGTCCAGTTGGATCCCGTCGCGGGTGAACATGGAAACAGTTTCGCGGGGGCGAACGGGCAACATGGCCTGGGTTGGGCTAGCGGATCTTGCCAAAGGGATACCAACCAAGGACAACCTAAGGGATCCCTGGGTGGATTCTTCCTAAGATAAAACAGAAGCCCTTATGAGAGGGAGAAACTGATACATTTACGCTGAACACTGCTGAACATCACTGTTCAACTATGCAGCGATAGCATTCTGTTTGTTTCCAACCAGAATGGCGGTATCCCGCAAAGCTTTGAGTAGAATACCCAAAGCGCAGTTTCCGTGTCGTCTTACTACCAATTTTCTGCTTTGCTTTGGCTACCATGTTGGCAGACTCGAAAGTAAACAGAAAGATCAACTGGTAGTAATCCGTACTGAACATATTATACATTATTTTCAGTATAGTTGAGCTTATTATTGACTAGAGTCATGCTCCCACCAGAGTTTGAGCCCCTTCCCTGGTATTGCCCTTGATCTCCGGCCTGCTGGCGCAAACGCAACCCCCTCCAGACCCCTCTTTTATGGCTTTTATGGATTTATGGAAACAGAGACCCTGGGAAAAGATTTGTCGGAGCATGCCTCTAACCCCCAAAACCCTGAACTTTGCTGAATTTACTGAGCTTTAGGCGGTTTGGCAAAAGTCATTGAGAGGGATATAGTAGACCAAGTTTCCCCCTGATCCTTGAGTCCACCGCAACGGTTGCCGGGAAGTGAAGGGGGAAAGCGCTCGGGGGGTATTCCTCAGGGCTTTGCGGGATACCGCCTTCCTGTTTGGACTCCGTCCCGCTGACGCGAACAGAGATAGGCAGGATGCGATCGCTTCTTTCCTGAACCATGTTCAGGAGAGTTCAGCGTGAATGTATCAGTACCCCTGACTTCCAACCTCTACAGCTCCCAGAGCCATTGAGGCCTAAGCCTCAGCAAATGCCCTTCTCCAGCCCCCCGACAGCACCTGCAAATCCTCCTCATCCAAGTCCGCAGGAGTGCCGGAGCGGATGAGCTCGGCAAAATCTTCGTTGGGCACCATGAAGCAGAGGGCGTAGAGGCGGCCTGGGCCGGTGTTGCGGATTTCATGCACGCCTGTTGGCGGAACCAAAATGCTATCTCCAGTTTTGATGGGGGCCGCTTTTCCATCGCAAATGGCCAGGCCTTCCCCCTTGAGAACAAAAAACATTTCCACAGCCATTTGATGGCGATTTGGAGGGGTTTTGCCTCCCTCATCGAAGATCTCCACACAAAAGGTTAGAGAAATCTGAGCATGAGAAGGATCGAACACGATGGCCAGGCGATTGGTATCGTGGGGGCTGATGCGAAAAGCCTGATAATCGGCAGGGGTTTTAACAATTGGAATCACGCAGCGGGAAAGCGTTTGCATCCGGATCCTCCGCTCAAGAGATGAGGGGTGAATAGTGGGCAAGTGCTAACAGGGGAGAGCCGCGAGCAAATCTGAGGAGGAGGCGACAAAGCCAAAGCACTGCTTGACGTTGTAGAGGGTAGCTAGCAAACAGTATTCAGGAGAGGTGGTGGCGGCGCAGTCTTCCAGCAAAATGCAGTCGTAGCCGAGGAAATTGGCATCTTGCAGCGTGGTCATGACGCACTGGTCGATGTTCACGCCGGCAAAAAAGAGGGTGGTGCGCCCCAGGTTTCTGAGAATGCTATCGAGAGGGGTATCCCAAAAGCCGCTCATGCGGAACTTATCCACCCAGATATCCTCGGGCTTGACCTCCAGTTCCTCCACCACAGCAGCGCCCCAACTGCCCCGCGTGAGGACCAAAGACCCGTTCTTAGGCAAGGGATCCCCCAGCCCTACTCCCTCTCCGGTGGGGTTGTACACATGTCGCAAGCCGGCGCTGATGTTGAGCAAGTCAGGGCGATTGCCCCAGTTCACCCACACAATCGGCACTTGAGCTTGTCGCAGGCGGGGCAGCAGGGCTTTTAGAGGGCCGATGGGAGCCCGTGCAGGTGTAACATCGACGCCAATGCTGGCCAGCCAACCGTCGGGATGACAAAAGTCGTTTTGCATGTCGATCACCAACAACGCCGCCTTGGCCAGATCCAAGCGCAGGGTTTTGCTGGAGGTGGGTAGCAGGATGGGCCGGGGATCCAAGGGCGGACGGGTGAGGTCGGCCATTTCGGCATTCACGGCCCAAGCATTGGGAGGGATCCCAAGGGTCTTCAAGGGGCGATTGGGGGTGCTCATGGATTCTCCGCTCGCGTCGCGCAGCAGTGGGATCAGGTTGGGCAGTTGAGTGATGACCCACAACTACGCTCGACCTTAATGCACAGCTGACCTGACTTTGGAATCGTAGGCTACACTTTCTCACCTTATTAACGCATGGGATCCCCCAGGGTCAGTCGATAGGGGCTGAGATGGAGATCAGGAGAAGAAAAACCGAGGAGATTTCCGAAAAGCTGCCCAGGGATCCCTCCCTGCACGCTATGCTGTAGAAACTTGAAATGATTATGTAGAAGCATGAGCATCCTGCGGCAATATATCTTTCCCGCTCTCATCCTGCTGGTGTTTCTGTTTACCCTGGTGGTGGTGAGCATCCGCTCGTTTCTGCCGGAGGATATGGCCCAGCCTGCCCCCCTAGAAGAAGCGACGCCTGTGGCCCTTTCTGCAAATGCCTGAGGATGGCTGAACAAGGGATCCCTTTGCCTGTGGGTTATCGTTGGCGCATTGGTTCAGCCTGGGATCGGCCCTGGGTGCGACGAGGATTGCAGGCCACGTTGCAGGAATCTTTTCCAGAGCAAAGCAACTGGGATCACCTGGAAGAGACGCTGGATCGCCTCTTCGACCCCCCCCGTACCCCCTGCTGGTGGATCCTCAAGGAAGAAACAGGGGAGCCGGTGGGCTGTGTTTGGGCCGGCATCTCCACAGATCAAGCCACCCATCGGCGGGTAGCCTACATTTTTCTGCTCTGGGTGGATCCCGCCCATCGTCGGCAGGGCCTGGGCAGAGCTTTGATGCAACAGGTGGAACGCTGGGGATCCCAGCAGCAGCTGGCGGCCATCACCCTGCAGGTTTATCGCCATAACCAGGCTGCCCTCAATTTCTACAAGCGGGCCCATTTCTCCGTGCAAGGCTACTGGCTGTACAAACCCCTCGGCGCCGCTGGCGTGGCAGAACCAAAAGGTTATGAAGTTTTGTAAATAAGCTGGGATCCGCTCTCAGTTGCTCCTTTGATGAAAGCGTGATGAAAACGATGGCATCGACCGGAGGGAAAGCCCATGTCCAGACCTGTCAAACTCAGTGAAGCTGAGGTCCAAGCCAAGCTGGAAAATCTGCCGGGCTGGTCTTTGCGGGAGGGAAAGCTGCATCGCCAATTTCAGTTTCGCTCCTTTGTCGAAGCCTTTGGCTGGATGAGCAGTGTGGCCTTGGTGGCCGAAAGCATGGGGCACCACCCCGAATGGAGCAATGTCTACAACCGCGTGCGGGTGGATCTCACCACCCACGATGCCGGGGGCATTACAGAACTGGACTTTACCCTGGCGCAACGCATGAACGAGCTGGCCAGCTAGACGCTTCAGTACCCAACTTTGGGGATCCCTTCAGAGCCGGTTTGGCAAGGGATCCCCATTGGTTTGTTGCTGCCTCTAAGGTTGTGTCGGGAGTTGCGCTGGTCTGATAGACTAAGCCTAAGGTTAAGAAATGATAATTTTATGAACGTGCTGGTTGTGGGGGCGACGGGAACGCTGGGCCGTCAGGTGGTGCGCCGAGCCATCGAAGAGGGACACCAAGTTACCTGTCTGGTGCGAAATCCGGCAAAGGCTGCTTTCTTAAGTGAATGGGGCGCTCACCTGAAGGTGGGAAACCTGCTTCAGCCCAGCACCCTCAACTCCGCGATGGAAGGCATCGAGGCGGTGCTCGACTGTGCTACGGTGCGGGTGACCGACACCCTCAGCGCCCGTCAGGTGGACTGGGATGGCAAGGTTGCCCTGATCAATGCGGCACGGGCTGCCCAGGTAGGGCATTTTATCTTTTTCTCCATCATGGGCGCCCACCACGAGTATCCCAATGTGCCCCTGATGAATTTCAAGCATCACATTGAGAAGTATTTGGTTGGATCCCAGATGCCCTACACCATTTTCCGGCCAGCGGGCTTTATGCAGGGGTTGATTGGCCAGTACGCCATCCCCATCTTGGAAGAACAAATCGTCTGGGTAACCGGCGAGGGCATGCCAACGGCCTACCTAGACACCCTAGATGCAGCCCGGTTTGCGGTGCGAGCTCTCACTGTAGAAGCTGCCAAGCAGCAAATCTTTCCCTTGGTGGGGCCCAAGGCTTGGACGGCTCGAGAAGTCATTGCCTTGTGCGAGCAGCTCTCCGGCAAAAAGGCCAAGGTCAGCACCATGCCGCTGGGACTGCTGAGAGGGGCGCGCAAGGTGGCGCAGTTTTTTCAGTGGAGCTGGAACATTGCCGACCGGCTGGCGTTTGTGGAGGTGATCGCGGCCAAAGAACCCATGCACGCCGATATGACGCCTGTATGCGAAACCTTGGGGATCGAACTGGCCTCTCTGACCTCTCTTGAGGACTACCTAGCGGAGTATTTCCAGAAGATGTTGAAACGGCTTCGCGAGCTAAAGGTCAAGCAACCCAAAGTCAAAACGCCCTTCTAAGTCGTTGTTCTCAGTCTTCTCGGCAATTTCACAGCAGCTTGAGCAGCAACCTTGGGAGAAGGGGTGGACGGGGTCGTGTTTGCGTTAGCGGATGCCATAGCCACAACCACTGGGATGAACTCCTGGGATGAACTCCCAGACACTTTTTATTGACACTGCGCCATATTCAAGTTGGCGGAGATCAACCCGTACCATAACACAAAGCCGCTCTGTCGCGACAGCGGGCCGTAGGCCTTCGCTTTGGCGGTGCGGAGCGCTAAACCCAGTTTTCTTGATCATTCCCTGTGTCCAAACAATCGCAAATCCTTAGGTTCCCAAGGGGTTCATTTCCATCTACGCTTTAGAGAGTGAGGGGGTGACAACGACAAAGGTTATTCTGCTCCCCCTGCTTGAACTATAGATTTTTATCTATAGTTTTTATCGGAAAGTTCAATTTTTATCTATCTCGGTTCGCAGCTAAGATGCTGCTTAAGATTTTTTACAGGATCTCAGCAAGTGTTCCAGTTTGGCCAAGATCCCTGGCCGAAGGAGGATTATGAGCTTGAACGGGCTGGTCACAACTGCATGGCTGATTCCCCTCTACGCCTTGGTGGCGTGGGCGGGAGCGCTGATCTGGTCCCCAGGAATCACCCGGCGCACGGGACCACGTCCGGCAGGTTATCTGAATGCGCTCTTGACGTTGATGGCCTTCCTGCACAGCGTGGGGGCGCTGGTGGCAATTTGGGATCAGCCGGCGCAGGTCATTCGGTTGCCCTGGCTACAGGTGGGGGATCTGATGTTAGAGCTGCCGCTGCAGGTGTCATCGGTAACTCTGGGGGCCTGCGCTGTGGTGACGGGGCTGAACCTGGTGGCCCAGATCTACGGCTTTGGCTACATGGAAATGGACTGGGGCTGGGCGCGGTTTTTCTCCCTGCTGGGCCTGTTTGAGGGGGGGATGTGTGCCTTGGCTTTGTGCGACTCCCTCTTTTTCAGCTACGTGATCCTGGAGATTTTGACCCTGGGCACTTACCTGTTGGTGGGCTTTTGGTTCAACCAATCGCTGGTGGTGACGGGAGCGCGGGATGCTTTTTTAACCAAGCGCATCGGCGACCTGTTGCTCTTGATGGGGGTAATCGCCATCTATCCCCTGACCGGCTCCTGGGAGTTTGAGGATTTGGCGGCCTGGGCAGAGGCGGTGCAGGCAGGATCTGTCACTGTGGATCCCACCCTGCTGGCCCTGGTAGGGCTGGGGTTGCTGGCCGGCCCCGTAGGCAAGTGTGCCCAATTTCCTCTGCACCTGTGGCTGGATGAGGCGATGGAAGGGCCGATCCCCTCGACGATCTTGCGCAATGCGGTGGTGGTGGGCACAGGGGCCTGGGTGTTGATTCGCCTGCAACCCCTCTACGAGCTTTCCCCAACAGTGCTAAGGGTGATGCTAACCATCGGCGGCTTGACAGCGGTGGGGGGATCCCTAGTGGCCTTGGCCCAGATCGATGCCAAGCGGGCCCTGTCTTATCTGGTGAGCGCCTACATGGGCTTGATCTTTGTGGCGGTGGGCACCGGTCATCCCCAGCAAGCCTATGGGTTGCTGCTGACCTATGCGCCCGCGATGGCCCTGTTGGTGATGGCGCTGGGCATGGTGATCTGGAACAGCATTACCCAGGATCTGCGCTATCTAGGAGGCTTGTGGTCGCGGCGCCCTATCTCGGGGCTGTGCTTCTTGACCGGGATGGCTGGAATCATCGCTTTGCCTCCCTTCGGCTCCTTTTGGGTGCTGACGGATCTCTGGCAGCAGTTGGTGCAACCGGGGCAGGGGTTGTGGGCGGCAGTTGTGCTGGTTACCAATGCGGTGACGGCGCTGGGGCTAACGCGGGTATTTGGCCTTGTTTGGGGGGGCAAACCGCAGCAGATGAGCGAGCGCTCGCCAGAGGTGCATTGGCCGATGACGTTGCCTAGCACCGCCATGATGGGGGTAACGCTGCACATGCCCATGATCCTAGCGGCACTAGGTCTGATTCCCGCTCTGGAAGGGATCCCTGTTGGGGTAATGACGGGATCCAGCTTGACAGGCATTGCCTTGGGAGCCTGGCTGTATCTGCGTCCGCAGCGGCAGCCGGTGGACTGGGCCTTCTTGGCCGACTGGCAGGATTTGTTGGCCAACGACTTCTACACCCCCAAGCTCTACCGGGCCAGTGTGGTGTTTGCGGTACGCATCATCTCTGAGGTTACAGCCTTGTTCGACCGCTATGTGGTAGACGGCTTGGTAAATTTGACCAGCTTGGCGGTATTGGCGGGTGGACAGGTTTTGAAATACACCACCTCTGGCCAGTTGCAAGCCTACGTGCTGACGATTGTGGTGGGGGTGGCCCTGCTGGGCTGGCTGATTCTCTAGGCTTGGGCAAGGTAGCGGGACGGAGTCCTTAGATAAAGAGGGAAAAGACCATGCTGAGTGCCTTGATTGTGTTGCCGATCTTGGGATCCCTGCTCCTGTTCTTAGGCTTGGGGGGGCGAAAGCTGGCGGTGGCCTTGGCCGGGATCCTGCTGGGGATCTCGCTGCTGCTGTTTGCCAACTTTGACCTGCAAGCGGAAGGGCTGCAGTGGGTGCAGCGGTGGGATTGGATCCCGGCAATTGGGCTGAGCTACTCCCTGGGCCTGGACGGGTTTTCCCTGCTGATGGTGGCTTTGAATGGGTTGCTCACGCTGATTGCGGTGCTGACGGCTGAGCCAGAGGTGAAGCGGCCCAACCTCTTATACGGCTGCATTTTGCTCATGAGCGGGTCGGTCAACGGGGCTTTTGTTGCCCAGAACCTGCTTTTGTTCTTCTTGTTTTACGAACTGGTGCTGATCCCGATCTACCTGCTCATCTCCATTTGGGGCAGCCCCAAGCGGGATTATGCTGCCATCAAGTTTTTGATTTACACCGCCGTTTCCGCCATCTTTCTGTTGGGGGCCTTTTTGGCCATCTACTGGCTGGGGGATCCCCATAGCTTTGAGCTGCTGGAGATCCGCATCACCTCTCTCAGCCCTGTTGCCCAGACCTTGACGCTGTTGGCCTTGATCGTGGCTTTCGGCATTAAGATGCCGCTGATCCCCTTCCACACCTGGTTGCCTGATGCATACGGGGAGTCGTCGCCGCCAGTGGCCATCCTCCTGGGAGGGATCCTCTCCAAGTTAGGCACGTACGGTCTGTTTCGCTTTGGGCTGCAGTTGTTTCCCCAAGCTTGGGCCGACCTGGGCGGGATCCTAGCCTGGTGGGGAGCCATTGCCGTGTTGTCCGGGGCTTTGGCAGCCATCGCCCAAAAAGACATCAAGCGCATGGTGGCCTACAGCTCCATTGGCCACATGGGCTACATCTTGCTGGGCATGGCGGCAGCCACCCCGATTAGCCTGACCGGGGCGATGGTGCAGATGGTCTCCCATGGTCTCATCTTGGCGCTGCTGTTTGATCTGGTAGGCTTGGTGGAGCGCAAAGTGGGAACCCGCGATCTGGATGTGCTCAACGGCCTGCTCAACCCCTTGCGAGGCTTGCCCACAGTGAGCGCCCTGCTCATCTTGGGGGGGATGGCCAGCGCCGGGATCCCTGGCCTGGTGGGCTTTGTGGCGGAGTTTTTGATCTTCCAGGGCAGCTATCAGGATTTTCCTTTGCCGACTTTGATCAGCATCTGTGGCACCGGTTTGACGGCGGTGTACTTCGTGATTTTGCTAAACCGCACCTGCTTTGGCAGGTTGGACAACCGTACCGCCTACTACCCACGCGTGCACGGCTGGGAGCGGATCCCGGGGCTGATTTTGACGGCCTTGATCGTTTGGTTTGGGATCCAGCCCATGAGCCTGGTGAAATGGCCGCAACCGTTGGCCTTTACCCTATCCACCCAGGTGGCTCAGGCCCAAACGCTTATCTTGGCATCAGCCGGTGACCTTGCCCCCATCACCCTCTCTGGAGCCGATCCAGGCAAGCGGGAAACTCCCAGGAATTGAGATCCCAGCAGATGCCCCCTATGGAGCCAGGACTTTTGAAGAGTTGGAGACTTCTTCCATGACGACAACCCTTACAACCCGCAAGCTTCCCCCTTCTACCCACCCTTTTGCGGATGTAGTCCACCGCTTGGAGGCAGGGGGATCCATGCTGCCAGATACGCCGGAAAACCTGATGCAAATTATCGGCCTCTACAAAGCCTATGCCGTGCCAATGGATTTCTACTGGCGGGATCTGCTCTACATTGCCGAGCAGGTGTTTGTGGATCCCTTGCCTTTTTTCAAGTTCATCATTCCTGAAGAGTATCTGAAGCTGGCCAACCACTACGCGGGGGATAACGCGGATTTGCGCATTTGGCGAGGCCAGGCTACGGCCCACCCCGAGCTGCTGGAGTTTATGGAAAAGGGGGAGCTGAAGCGCAAGCTGCCCAGGATTTTGCATCACCTCTGGCATGACCGCATCAACATGGAATTTGCCGAAGAATGTATGCGGGCCATGCTCTGGCACCGCGATATGGGGGGCTTGCTGGATCCCTACATGGATTCCGAAGAATACAAGCAAAATGCCGACCGCGCCATCCGCGCCTATTGCCAGGGCAACCCCTTGTTGATGGGGCTATACAAGCTCTTCCCCGATATGTTTTTGGAGCTGTGCCGCCAGGCCACCATGTACTCGGTGTTGGGCCTGTTTTGGGAGGTGATGGCTCCGGTCTTTTTTGAGATGAGCGATCTCTACGATGAAGGCAAAATTACCAGCGTGCCGGAGGCGATGAACTTTCTGGTCAACGGGATCTTCGCCATTGCCGGACGACCCATCTACCACCGCGTGCGTATTCGGGGAGAATGGTACGATATTGTGCCCAAATCCAAGGGATTTACCTGGCTATATGAGGCTGCCTTCCCCTATGTAGAGGCCGTGTTTTATCGCACCTCTCCTTTCCGCGGCACTAAGTCCTACAACGCCCAGGCCAACGAAGTTCCCACCAACCAGTTGGACTTCCACTACGGGATCCTCTACGCCGATAAGTTTCCGGTGGGCACCGCCGGGATCCCGCCCACGCTCTTGCACCAGGATATGTACCACTTTTTGCCCCAGTATTTGGTGGAATATTACCGCAAGCATTGCCGCGGCGAAGAGGACATGCTGATTCAACTGGGGGTTAGCTTCCAGCGCTCCATGTACAACGTCACCTCAGCCGTGATTCAGGCGGGAAGGGCCGCTTTCTTGTATCCCCTTGATGATCCAAATCCACGGCACTTGATGATGAACCGCCGTTATTTTGAGGGCCAACTCAATCGCTTCACCCGACCGGAATATGGGATCCGGGAAGCAGCCCGCCTCGCCTACATTCAGGATCAGAATTATCGCTAGCCCGTGGCAACTTTAATGATCCCAAAGCCTTTCGAGCAGCAATCCAGTTAGCAACAACTTCACAGCAAAAGGATCCCGGCCATGCCCGATATTGTTGATATTGCCGTCTCTGCTGAGGGCTTTTCCACCTTGGTAACTGCCGTTAAAGCGGCAAACCTGGTGGATACTTTGAAAAGCCCCGGCCCCTTTACCGTTTTTGCCCCTACCGATGCGGCTTTTGCCAAGCTGCCCCCTGGCACCATCACCACTCTGGTGCAAAACATCCCCCAACTGACTCGCATCCTGTGTTACCACGTGGTGCCCGGCCGCTTGAAAAAGGCAGATTTGGCCAAGTACCAAAGTGTGGGCTCGGTAGAGGGATCCCCCATCGACTTGTTGATCGAAGGGGACGTTTTCGAGGTCAATAACGCCACCGTTATCCAAGCGGACATCGAAGCCGATAACGGCATCATCCACGTCATCGACACTGTCATCCTGATGCGGCCCCACTGGTTCTGGCCGATTATGAACTCCGCCTTGGCTGCCTCGGCCAGAGGATAGACAGATCTATCGTGAACCGAGCTTGGGGAAAGTGCCTGGGTGAACCCTCTCCCCCTCTCCGCAACTTTATAGGTACGGTCAGAGATTTCTGCTCCGCGTGCAGTCTACACCATCCCCCAACCCCCACAGGGTGGGGATTTTTGTCTCTCGGTAGCAGTGATGTCGCCGTCTTTTAAACCCAGAGATGAATCCGAAGCTTGGCCTGATACGTACCTTATTTAGCCTGTTCTCTGACCGAGGAGCTTTTTTCCATGTTGTTGATCGGTTTTTCCCTTCGGCCTCGTTCAATTTTCGAGGCTTTTTGCGGCTTTTGCCTGGTTGCTGTCTTGTTTCTCAGCGGTTAAGGAAGCTTTACAAATCTCACAACCCCACTTCTACCCATTGCTAACTTTGGCCCTGGACATATTCACATTGCTCAGCCGCAGCCAGGACAATCTTTCGCCCAGGCCACAGGGCCGGTGGTCTTTGTCTTGAACATGTTGCCGATCCAGGCAATCAGTCGGGGAATTTCCGACTGGAAGCCAACCTCACCCCTGAGCAAGTCTCCAGCTTTTTGGCCGGAGCTTACTACATCAACATTCACACGCAGGCCAACCCGCCGGGCGAGTTGCGAGCCCAGGTGGTTTTCCCTCGCTAAGGTTTGATCCAGTACCCCATCTGGGATCCCCGCAGGTGAGGGGATCCCTAATTTTTGCGGACGGATTGGCTGTTCTGTGAACTCCCCCACGGTCAGTCGTGCCGGCAGGACAGAGTTTCTGTGTAGCTCCTGGCCAGCAGCTTTCGGTAGTCCTGGAGCTGGCCTGCCAGTCCCCTTTACAGAGCGAGCTGTAGGCTTCACCTCTGGGCTAGCTGTGGAGCGCCAAGGGAATAACTACACAGGTTGTTGCCCACCTACAATGGCCCGACAGCGAATGTAGGGGCCGCCCGCATCCACCTTGGCCGGTTGACCCTTGCCACAATGGCCGGATCCCAAGTCCCACAGGAAGTCCCGCGAGACGGCATCCACCGATTGCAGCACCTCAAAAGCATTGCCGGTGATGGTGACACCGCGCAGCAACTCCGCCAGCTTGCCATCGCGAATGCGGTAGGCCCGCTCTACCCCAAACATAAACTCGCCCGTGGAGTCCGCCTGCCCGTTCCTGGCCCCATCCAGGAAGTAGCCATCGGGAGTGCTGGCGATGATTTCCTCTAGCGTTTGGGATCCGGGTTCAATGAAGGTGTTGCGCATGCGGATCAAAGGCTCATCGGCATATTCCCAGGCGCGGGCATTGCCGGTGGGCTCTACGCCAAAGTGGGCAGCAGTTTCGCGGTTGTGGAGATAGCTGACCAGAATGCCGTTTTGGATGATGGTGGTGCTTTGGGTAGGAACGCCCTCGTCGTCCACAGGAAGGGTTCCCCCTGCCCCCGGCATAAACTCTGAATGGCCGGAGTCTTTGAGGGTAACCCAGTCGCTGGCCACCCGCTGCCCCAGCTTGCCGGCAGCCACAGAACCCGCCAGAACAAAATCCGCCTCGACCGTGTGGCCAATGGCCTCGTGCACCAACAGCCCCACGATGGAAGGCGACAGAATAACCGTGGCCCATCCCCCTTCTGCGTAGCCTGCGGACAATAAATCAACCGCGGTAGCAGCCGCCTTTTCCGCCATCTGCAAGGGATGCGAGCGGAACAGGCAATCCCATCCCCCTGTTACCCCAATGGCCTCGGAGCCACTGCTGAGCTGGCCGGCAGCTTCGGCCACCGCCTGAACTCGCAGCTCGGGGCGCACCAGACGAAAGGCCACATCCGCCCCATCGGTGGTGACAATGGCTTTTTCCTCGTAGATCTCGTTGTAGGTGCAACTGGCGGAGCTAATTTGGCGAGAGGCCTGCCGGGCCTGAGCCTCGGTTTCCAAAGCCAACTGGATCTTCGCCTCCAGCGGTTTGTTCAACACCTCCTCCACACCGGGCTCGCAGAACTCCCCTTGGGCCAGCCGCACACTGGGCAGGGATCCCAGCTTTTGTTTGCGGTAGTCGGCGCTGGCTTGGGCGGCACGGCGAGCCTCAGCGATGGCCTCCCGAATAGCAGCCGGCGAGGGATCCCCGGTGGCAGCAAAGCCCCAAGTGCCGGCCTCCAACACCCGCACCCCCACTCCGGAACGGCGACGAACCGTAGTGCGCTCAAGGCGGCCCTTCTCGGCAGTGACGCTGCGGAACACCTTGCTGTGGTAGCGCAGTTCCACAAAGCCAGAGCAGTCTCGAAGGATGTCGCGCAGAAGGTCTCGCATAGCAACAGGGAGATGGGTGTAGTCCTCAGTCCAGCATAGCCCGATCCTGGAAAGTCGATGAGCTGCCACGCCGAGTGAAAGCCCCGATCCCGTTCGTGTCAGCAGTGCGGAACATTTTGGCCAGGCCCGCCGTTAGCTAAACCGCCGAGAAGCCCCGCCCTCTGTCCGTAGGACGTATGGCCTACGGCCCGCTGAAGCGAACGTGCTAGCGGCGCGGAGCGCTTGGGTCGGGATGAGAGGCGGGAGTACCTTGGCTTTCAATGTACTGGCTCAATGCCGAGACTGTTACCCCACCACATGAAGCGATGAAATAAGATTCATTCCACAGCACATTTTTCCGGTATATCTTGCTGATGTAATCCGCAAACTCG
>NZ_JBSSBO010000042.1:0-24487 GCF_054058915.1 Thermostichus sp. MS-CIW-41 | reverse complement strand
AATCAGCGTAAAGATTTCCACTACAAAGTAGCCAAGAAGCTAGTAAGCAAAGGGAAGCATATTGCGTATGAGGCGCTCAACACCAAAGGTATTGCTAGAACCCGACTAGCGAAGTCTATCTATGATGCAGGGTGGGGGCAATTCCTGCAAATTCTCGCAGTCAAGGCTGAAAGAGCTGGGCTGAGGGCGATTGCAGTGGATCCAAGCGGCACAAGCCAAAACTGTTCTCAGTGTGGTCAGAAAGTACCGAAAACCATTCGAGACAGATGGCACTCTTGCCCGCATTGTGGGCTAGAGCTGAGCCGAGACCACAACGCGGCGATAAACATCAAATACAGGGCGGTGGGGCATCCCGTTCTCAAAGCTCAGGAAATGTCCTTCACAGGAGTCACTGAGAAGCCCGCACTCTTTCGCTTTAGCGGCGCGGAGCGCTTTGCGTTAGCATGAGTGCGGGAGTATGTCACAGGACAAAGTTAACCAGCTTTTTCGGCACCACCACCACTTTTTTGGGTGTTGCCCCCTCCAGGTATTTCTGCGCTGCTTCTGACCGAAGGGCCAACTGTTCCTGCTCCTCCGGCGTTACCTCGGCAGGGGCCTCAAACGAGCCGCGCAATTTGCCGTTCACCTGAATCACAATGGTCACCGTGTCGGCCACCAGCGCTGCCGGGTCATAGCTGGGCCAAGACTGCCGATGCACCGAGTCTGCGCCCCCCAGCGCCTGCCACAGCTCCTCCGCAATATGGGGGGCAAAAGGCGCCATCAGCAACACCAGCGTGCGGATCCCCTCTGCATAGACCGGCGAATCCGGGATCCCGGCCTCCCCCAGAGCATTGCTCAGCTTCATCAGCTCGGCAATGGCAGTGTTGAATTGATAATCGTTTTCCAGATCTTCGCTGACTTCCTTGATGGCGGTGTGGATGGCCCGGCGCAGATCTTTTTCTGCCTTGGTCAGGGATCCCACCTCGACCTTGGCCGGCAACAGCTCTGAGACCCTGCCCCGCCAGGACTCCGTCCCGCCACCGCGAACGACAAACTCGTACACCTGCCGCCAGACGCGGTTGAGAAAGCGAAATTGCCCTTCCACGTCGGCATCGTCCCACTCCAGATCCTTCTCCGGCGGGGCCTTGAACAAGATAAACATGCGGGCCGTATCTGCCCCGTAGTGGGCCAGCACCTCCTCAGGATCCACGCCGTTGCCCTTGGATTTGGACATGGTGGCATAGATCACTTCCAGGGGTTCGCCGGTCTCCGGATCTGTGGGGTTGTCGGGATCCTGCACCAGAGCTGCCGGGATCCAGCGATCCTTGCCGGACTTGTTGGGGTTGTAGTAAGTGCGCCCTTGCACCATCCCCTGGGTGAGCAGACGCAGGAACGGCTCGTCAAAATCCAGCAGCCCCCGATCCCGCAACACCTTGGTAAAAAAGCGGGAATAGAGCAGGTGCAGGATGGCGTGCTCGATGCCACCCACATACTGATCCACCGGCAGCCAGGCGTTCACCCGGTCTTTGCGGAAGATCTCTCGGTCGTTGCGGGCATCGCTGAAGCGCAGGAAGTACCACGACGAGCAGATGAAGGTGTCCATGGTATCGGTTTCCCGGCGAGCCTCCGCGCCACAGGTGGGGCACTTCACCTTCACCCAGTCCTCCAACTGGGCCAACGGGGATCCCCCTCGCCCCGTCAGCTCCACATCCTCCGGCAAGAGCACCGGCAGATCCTTCTCCGGCACCGGCACAATGCCACAGTGGGGACAATGGATCACCGGGATGGGACAACCCCAGTAGCGCTGCCGCGAGATCAGCCAATCCCGCAGGCGGTAGTTGATCTGCTTTTCCCCCAGCCCCTGGGCTTCCAGCCAGGCGATGGCTCTTTCCACGCTTTGCCCTGGGCCTTTGCCCACCGGGATCCCGTCTAGGGGGCCAGAGTTGATCATCACCCCTTCCCCCGTCCAGGCAGCCTGCAGTTCTGAGGACTCCGTCCCGCTGGCGCGATCCGCTGAGGCCGGAGAACCCTCCGGCGGCTGCACCACCCGCTTGATGGGCAGGCCGAACTTGCGGGCAAACTCGAAATCCCGCTGGTCGTGGGCGGGCACGGCCATGATGGCCCCCGTCCCGTAGCCCATCAACACATAGTCGGCAATCCAGATGGGGATCCGCTCTTGGTTAACGGGGTTGATGGCGTAGGATCCCGTCCAAACCCCTGTCTTTTCCCGGTCTTCAGCGCTGCGCTCGATCTCGCTGCGGGCAGCGGCCTGGGCTTGATAGGCTCTGACGGCCTGCAGTTGCTCGGCAGTGGTGAGCTTGTCCACCAAGGGGTGCTCCGGCGACATCACCATGAAGGTGGCCCCCCAGAGGGTATCGGGCCGGGTGGTGAACACTGCCAGCTCGTCCCCTGCCTCGGTTTTGAAAATCACCTTAGCCCCCACCGATTGGCCGATCCAGTTCTCCTGCATGGTGCGCACCCGCTCCGGCCAGCCGGAGAGCTTTTCCAGATCCGCCAGCAGTTGGTCGGCATAGGCGGTGATTTTGAAAAACCACTGCTTGAGCATGCGCTTTTCCACCAGGGCGCCGGATCTCCAGGAACGCCCCTCCGCATCCACCTGCTCGTTGGCCAGCACCGTCTGATCCACCGGATCCCAGTTCACCGCCGCCTCTTTCTGGTAGGCCAAGCCCGCCTGCAAAAATTGCAGGAAGATCCACTGCGTCCACTTGTAGTAGTCCGGCGAACAACTGGTAATCTCCCGCTCCCAGTCGTAGGACAGGCCCAACCGCTGCAACTGATCCCGCATCTGGGCAATGTTTTGGTAGGTCCACTTGGCCGGCGGGATCCCCCGGTCGATGGCGGCATTCTCCGCCGGCAGGCCAAAGGCATCCCAGCCCATCGGGTGCAGCACTGCGTACCCCTGCATTCGCTTGTAGCGGGCAATTACATCGGTGATGGTGTAATTGCGCACATGCCCCATGTGCAGGTTGCCGCTGGGGTAGGGGAACATAGACAGGGCATAAAATTTGCGGCTCCCGTCCTTCAGCTCTGGGGTGCGATCCAGCCCAATTTCACGCCAGTGGGCTTGCCACTTGCTCTCGATGGCCTGGGGATTGTAGCGCGCGTCCACGGTTCGATGCTCCTGGGAAAAAAGCGCATACGCTGGGAGATAGAAGCATTTTGACATACTCCCCACGCCAGTGCTCTCAAGCAAGGAACGGGATCCCTTTGGCTCTGAAAACCCGACAAGCAGGGATCAGTAGGTTTCTTCGTGCCACCTGTCTGCTTTCTTCAGTTCCTTCTGGAACTTGCTCCAATCCTGACCGGCTTGTTCGGCCAAAGGCCCCATGACGTTGTTGATCCCGTCCTCCATCCCCTTGAGGCCGCAGATGTAGGTGTAGGTGTTGGGCTGTTGCAGCATCTCCCACAGCTCGGCGCCGTACTCGGCCATGCGGTTTTGCACGTACATTTTCTTGCCATCGGGGGTTTGTTGCTCGCGGCTGATGGCGTAATCGACGCGGAAGCGATCCCCGTACTGGGCTTTCCAGGCCTCCAGATCCCCGTGGTAGAGCAAGGTGGAAGTGGTGGGCACCCCAAAGAACAGCCAGATCTTGCCCTGATAGTTGGGATCCTCCTCAAACAGGTGCTTGATGAAAGCGCGAAAAGGAGCAATGCCGGTGCCGGTGGCGATCAAGATCAGGTTGGCATTCTCATCTTCAGGCAACAGGAAGGTTTTCCCCGATGGCCCCGTAATCATCACCTCATCGCCCGCCTTCAAATCGGTGAGGAAGCCGGAGCAGACCCCCACCCCCGGCTGGCCTGTCTCTCTATCGACATATTCAGCCCGCTTCACGCTCAAAGAGACGGTGCGCCCCTCGCCATCATCGCCAAAGCGGGTGGAAGCAATCGAGTAGAGGCGGGGCTTGTGGGGCTTGCCCTTGGCATCTTCGCCAGGAGGGATAATGCCAACGCTTTGCCCTTCTAGGTAGCGGTAGTTGGGATCCGGCAAGCTGAGCACAATGTGCTTGGTCAGTCCGGGTGCCCCTTCGCCGACAATGGAGTAGGTCTCCACGCAGTGGCCGATCAAGGGGGCGTTGGGACGATACAGATTGACGACAACCTCTCGCTTTTCTGCGCTGGCAACCATACCTGCGATCTGCTCCTGGCACTGGGAGGAAATGAGTTTACATATAGCAAAATAGCAAACACCACAGCAGCCCGGCTGCTCAAATGGAACTTGTCAGAGGAGAAGCAGACGACCTTCGCCAGCCCCCCAGGCCGTCCTGAGAGCGGCAACCCCGGAAAAATAATCCCGGCCAAGCTCATCGGCCAAAAATATGGATTTTTTGTTAAATTGTTGCTTAGGGTGCCCACCTCTCTGGCCCACAAGCGGGTTGTGAGGTAACGGCTTTATTTGGTATCATGCAAGACCGTAACAGTTGGTAACTTTCTAGAGCCTTTTTCTCAGTTTTGCCCTGCCCGTCCCCAAGGAGTTCCCATGGCAAGCAGTCCTGATCGTGTTGTGATGATTGGTGTCGCCGGAGATTCTGGCTGTGGCAAGTCCACCTTTTTACGCCGGCTGGGGGATCTGTTTGGCCGGGATCTGATTACCACCATCTGTCTGGATGACTATCACTCCTTGGATCGCTACCAGCGCAAAGAGAAGGGCATCACGGCGCTGGATCCCCGCGCCAACAACTTCGACCTGATGTACGAGCAGGCCAAGGCGCTTAAGAACGGCCAAAGCGTGATGAAGCCCATCTACAACCACGAGACGGGGATGATTGACCCGCCGGAGCTGGTGGAGCCCAACCGCATCATCGTCCTAGAGGGGCTGCATCCCATGTATGATGAGCGGGTGCGCCAGCTGCTGGACTTCAAGGTGTACTTGGATCTGGCGCCGGAGATCAAGATTGCTTGGAAAGTGAAGCGGGACATGGCGGAGCGGGGCCACACCTACGAAGATGTGTTGCGCTCAATCGAGGCTCGCCGCCCGGACTTTGAAGCCTATGTCGATGTGCAGAAGCAGTACGCCGATGCCGTCATTGAGGTTTTGCCTACCCAGTTGTTGCCGGAGCTGGATCCAGAGCACAAAGTACTGCGGGTGCGGCTGATCCAGCGGGAAGGGGTGAAGTACTTCGACCATGTCTATCTCTTTGACGAAGGCTCCACCATCGATTGGATCCCCTGCGGCAAAAAGCTGACCTGTTCCTACCCAGGGATCCGCCTCCACTATGGCCCTTCCACCTACTTCGAGCACCCGGTTTCGATTCTGGAGATCGACGGCACCTTCGACAAGCTGGAAGAGGTCATCTACATCGAGAACCACCTGAGCAACTTGTCCACCCGCTACTATGGCGAGCTGACGGAACTGTTGCGCAAGCACCCAGAATACCCGGGATCCCGCAATGGCTCTGGTCTGATTCAGATCATCGTGGGCCTGAAGCTGCGCGCCCTTTACGAGCAAATTCGGGCAGAAGCCAAAGAGCTGGCGGTGGCTTCCTAGTGTTTGCCCCGCTTAGGGGATCCCTTCGGTAAAGTGTTGGTGCAGGTCGGCTGACCCAGCATAGGTCGGCAGTAGGGCTTCGGTGTATGCAGGGATTCCAGTTGGAGATCTTTCCGGAGGGCCCCGTCTTAATCCAACGGGCCATCGAGATTTGGCAAGCTCGGTCAGCCGCTGCCATTCGCGAGCGGGGACGCTTTACGGTGGCCTTGGCGGGAGGGAGCACCCCCAAGAAGCTGTATGCTGCCCTGGCCCAAACCCCAGGGATCCCTTGGCAACAAACCTGGCTGTTCTGGGGAGACGAGCGCTATGTTCCCCCGGATCACCCTGAAAGCAACTACCGCATGGTGCGGGAAACCTTGCTGGAGCAGATCGGGATCCCGGCGGCTCAAGTTTTCCCTATGCCCACCCAAGCGGGGGATCCCCTTCGCGATGCTGCCGAATACGAGGCGACCCTGCGGCAGATTTTCGGTACAGAGTGCCCTTCTCTCGACCTGGTATGGCTGGGGGTGGGGGAAGACGGCCACACAGCTTCCTTGTTTCCCGACACCGCCGCTCTGCAGGTGCAGCACCGCTGGGTGACAGTGGGGCAAAAAGGGCAGGAGCCGCGTCTAACCTTGACCTATCCTGTTCTGAACCAAGCAGCCCAGGTGGTGTTCCTGGTAACCGGAGCGAACAAAGCCCCCATCGTGAAAGAGGCGCTGACCACCGAGGCCCACCTACCCTGCCAGCGCGTAAACCCCAGAGGACGGCTGCTGTGGTTGCTGGATGCGGCGGCAGCGGCTCAACTGCCCCTGCCCTGTGTCCCGCTGCTCAGCTAAACAACAGGCGGGCTAACTGCCGATGGGATAGGATCCCCAGGCCCACCGCCCCCAAAATCATCCCAGCCCATTCCAGTGGCCACAGGTTTGATAGCCCCAGCGGCCAACGCACCAGGTTTCATGGGTCGAGAACCGGCGGGGCAGGGATCCCTCAGGGGTTGCCGGGCAAATTCTTCAGTACTGGAATCACCAGCTCTTGGACGGGCAGCGCTACGGGCTGGGCGGAGTCACTGCTCAGGGAGCTGGATGGCGTAGAAGGGGAAGAGCTGGGGATCTCGCCCATGGGCCGCAGTTGCCAGCGGATGATCTGCTCGCCGCGGTAAAAGGTGACCAACAACTGATCCCCTTGCGATTGAATTTGCCAGGTGCCATCACCGCTGGTTACCGAAATATGGCCGCCGGAAAAGGGTGCATCCAAAGCCGGCCCCGATTGGCTCCAGATACGCCCGCCACCCGTTTCCAAGATCAATTGCACCGTCGCCCCCTGCCCCTGGCCGCTCAAAATTTGGCCGGTTCCGCTCCAAACTCGGGTTTCCGTCTGAGCGACGGCGGGTTGCCCAAGCTGCAGAACCATGAGCAACAGCCCTGCCCAGCTCCAGTGATTTCGCAGCCTCCCTCTCCCATCAGGGAAGAAGGAAGAAGAGCGAGAGAAACAAGCCATTGCACTCACGTTGATACCACGCGCCGCGATAGGTCTAAAACAGACGAAGAAGAAAGCGACAAGGTGTCGAAGGAAGCAATCCTTTACACAGTCTTTTTCACAGTCTACCGAGAGGCTCCGGGATCCCTCTGCGCTCTCTTGGCTCTGGGTTAAGCCTGCTGCCGGAATCCTCCCTCGGCTTGATCCCAATCTAGCAATCTCCATACCCCCAGCCAGGATGTAACCTGAGGCTCTAGCTGCGGGGATCCCCAGCAACTGTTTCGTCAATGCGCAGAGTCAAGACCCAGAGTGCCTCCGCCGCAATCGTAAGCCTCACTACTTGAGAGAAAGGAAACGCTCCAGAGCTGCCACCATTGCCGGTGGCCAACGGCGGACGGTTTTCACCCATTCCAGGTCGGCGTAGCGGGGATCCAGCCCTTGCACAGCCACCCAATGACTTTCGGCCTCTCCTTGCCGACCCTGCACCCAAAGGATGGCGCTGAGAGCAGCCCGCATATCTGGAAACTTCGGGTACTTGCGCACCAGAGCCCGCATCAAGCGCAGGGCAGCTTCTGTTTCACCCACCTGGTAGAGGCTCAGAGCATAGTTGGCCTGAGCGAAGGCGTAGTCGGGAGCCAATTCTGTGGCGCGGCGGTAGTCGGCCAAAGCCTGTTGCCATTGGCCCAGCCCTGCTTCCGCATTGCCGCGGTTGTTGTAGGCTGCCGCATCGTTGGGATCCAACTGCAACACTCGTTCGTAGTCTGCAATCGCCTCCTGCCACCGCCCCAACCCCTCCAAAGCAGCCCCTCGGTTGAGATAGGGATCCGGCGCCTCAGGGGCCAAACGAATGGCCTCAGCATAATCCTCCAGAGCTGCCTGCAGTTGGTGCAAGCTGACACGGGCGTTGCCCCGGTTGCTCCACAGGGCCGGGTTGTCCGGCTGGATCTGCAACAGTTGAGTCCACAGGGCTTCCGCCTGGGCAAAATCTCCCCTCTGAGTAGCCGCAAAGGCCTCCTCAAACAGTCGATCGATCTCGTGATCTACCCTGTTGCTCGCTGCCGTTGCCACCACACCCGATCCAGGCCAGATAGGGATCCCTAGCCAAAACAGCAGCCCCAGCAGCAGCGCAGGGAGTAGGTTGGGCACACTGACGGACTTCATGGCTGCAAAAACCACCTTGGATGGGGTGTCCCCACCTGAAGCCATCGCCGCAGGGGGTCTGATGGTTAGCGCGCCCTGGAGGACTCGAACCCCCGACATCCGGTTTTGGAGACCGACGTTCTACCAACTGAACTAAGGACGCATTGGCCTAGGGTCACACCCGCTTACCCAGTGTAGCAGGTACACCCACCTTTCAAAGAAGCTGTTCCTTGCTATCCGCACTCTCTGTCTTGGCCTTGATACGAGTGGCTTTGCCCACCCGATCCCGCAAATAGAACAGCTTGGCCCGGCGCACTTTACCTCGCCGCAGCACCTGAATCGACTCGATGCGCGGGGAGTGAATGAGGAAAACCCGCTCCACGCCGATTCCCTGGAAAACCTTGCGCACCGTAATGGTGCGGTTGATACCGGAGTGGCGCATGGCAATGACCGTGCCCTCAAAGGCTTGCACCCGCTCTTTGCCCCCCTCTTGAATGCGAACTCCCACCCGTACCTGATCCCCAACCCGAATCTCCGGCAGATCCGGCTTCATCTGGGCAGCTTCAATGGAGCGGATGATCTCCTCAGCATTGATGCGAACGTTCATGGCTTTCCCGCGCTACCGGCAGTCAACCATCGTAGCAATCGTCCCTGTTTTTTGTACAGAGCTGGCCGAATAGACCTCAAGAGGCGGGAAACCGTGTTTACGCTTCCCCCATTTTTCCAATAGGCTAGACAAAGATAAAGCTTTTGTTACAAACGGGAGACTTTTGTGATCCTGCACACCGATGAGCCCAAGACGGGATCCCTGTCTACTCCCAAGCTTGCAGATCAGCCTCTGCCCCAGAGCAAACCCCGCCCCAAGAGATTTCCCTTCGGCTGGATGCTCCTGGGCTTGCTGTTGGCCGGCCTAGGGGGCAGCGGTCTCCTGATCCAGCGTCAGCTGCAGCAGCAGAGGGCAGAACGGCTGGAAAGATTGACGGTACCGGTTCAAGTGGTGGATCTGACCCAACGCCTGCGGGTGAGCGGCCAGGTGCAGCCGCTCCGCCAGGTGAATGTCAGCCCTCGCGAGTCGGGTCGCTTGGCGGAACTGTTGGTGGATCAGGGAGATGAAGTGGTGGCAGGGCAGTTATTGGCCCGGATGGACTACGGCGATCTTGCCAGCGGCATTCGCCAAGCCCAAGCCCGCATTCAAGAGCTGCAAGCCCGTCTAGCGGAGCAACAGGCCGGAGAGCGCCCCCAGGTGATCGCGGCGGCCCAGGCCAGGGTGGATGCTGCCCGGTCGCAGGTGGACTTGGCCCAGAGGGAGTTGGAGCGCATTCAGGCCCTGGTGCAGGCGGGGGTGGTAGCCCGCAGCGAGCTGGATCAACGCTCGGCCCGCCTGGAACAAGCGCAAGCGGATTTGCGAGCTGCTCAACAGGAGTTGGAGCGATTGCAACTGGGGAGCCGCCCGGAAACCCTACAGCAAATTCAAGCCCAAATTGCCCAGGCACAAGCCGAGCTGGCCCAACGGCAATCCCGGTTGGCTGACACCGAAGTCCGCGCCCCCTTTTCCGGTGTGGTGGTGCAGCGCTTTGCCGAGGTGGGATCCTTTGTAGCTCCCACAACAGCAGCTTCCGATGTCACCGCAGCTTCTTCCAGTTCCATTTTGGCGCTGGCTCAGGGAATTGAGGTGCGGGCAGAAGTGCCAGAAGCCCAGATTGCCCAGGTGCGGGTGGGCCAGCCGGTGGAGATCCGCTCCCTGGCCTACCCCGACCGCCTGGTGCAGGGGCGGGTGAAGCGGATTGCACCCGCTACGGTGGTGGTGCGAGAGGTAACCGTCTTTCGGGTCTTCGTTGAACCGGAGCCTGGGGCCGACTTTTTGCGCACCGGCATGACTGTTTCGGTGGATTTCATCGGGGATCCCCAGCCTCAGGCTCTGACGGTGCCCTCAGTGGCTATCCTCCGGGAGGAAAGCCAGGAAGGCGTGCTCCTGCTGGATCCCCAAAGCCGGCAACCTGTCTATCGCCGCGTGGAAACGGGCATCACTCAGGGTGGAGTTACCCAAATCCTCTCTGGTCTGCAGGCAGGGGATCGGGTCTTTACTGCCCTGCCTCCTGGGGTGAACCTAGAGACTTTGATTAAAAGAGCGGAGCAACAGCCATGAGCCTGGCAACGGCGGCCAAAATGGCCTGGCAAATGGTGCGACGACATCGCCTGCGCACCGGGCTGAGCATGCTCGGGATCCTCATCGGCAATGCGGCGGTGGTGGCCATTGCCGGATTTGGCTATGCTGCCCAAGAGATGGCAGTGGATCAATTTCGCTCTCTGGGCACCAACTTGCTGATCGTCTTTTCGGCCAACTTGGGCCTAGCTGATGCCGGCAACATCCGCCCCCTCACCTTGGAGGATGTACGGGCTATTGCGGCGGAAGTGCCTGCCGTGTCAGCAGCTGTCCCCAGCCTGGGCACCAATGTGCGCGCTGTGCGAGGTGGAGTGGATCGCCGCTATGAGGCCACCGGCACTTGGCCGGAGTACTTGTCGGTCTTGAACCTGGAGATCGAGGCAGGCCGCTTTCTCTTGCCCTCCGACATCGAGGAACAGCGCCCGGTGGTGGTGCTGGGCAGCGATGCCGCCAGCCAGTTGTTCGGCCTGGACCCTGCCGCTGCCATTGGGGAGACCGTCCTGCTGAACAACTTGCCCTTCGAGGTAATCGGCACTTTGCGCTCGAAGCCGACGGTGTTTGGCAACAGCGATGCCGGAGTGTTTCTGCCGGTGGATGTGGTGGCCAATCAGTTGGTCGGGCGACGCTCCCCCTACGGCACAGAGCTGACGGCGATTTTCGTCTCGGCCCGCTCTGAAGCCGATCTGCCTGCTGCCGAGTTCCAAATCCGCAACCTGCTGCGCCAGCGGCACCAATTGGTGGGAGAAGATGACTTCATCATCCGCAACCAAAAGGTGCTCCTGGATGGGTCGGCCAGGATTTTGAGCCTGCTGCGGGTGCTGCTGACGGGCACGGCGGCCCTCTCCCTGCTGGTGGGAGGGGTGGGGATCATGAATGTGATGCTTATCTCGGTTGCGGAACGCACCCATGAAATCGGGCTGCGCAAGGCGATTGGGGCCGATAGCCGCCAGATTTTGCAGCAGTTTGCCGCCGAAGCGATTTTCATTGCCGTGACCGGGGGGGTGCTCGGGATCCTCCTCAGCAGCGGCCTGCTGGTGGCGGTGCAGGTGTTCACCCCCTTGGCGACCCAAGTCGATGGGGTGGCAGTGGGAGTGGCGTTCTCCCTGTCTACTGGGATTGGGCTGGTCTTCGGCATTTTCCCGGCCCGCAAAGCGGCGCAACTGGATCCCATTGAGGCCCTGCGGGCTTAGAGCTCGTATCCAAACAGGCGGGGATCCGCCGGCTGCCCATCGAGATCCGCCAGGCCATATTCTGCCCAGCGGCGATCCACCAAGCGGGCCACCTCCGGATCTGGAGCAAGGGGATCCCGCCAGGGAGCATCGGTTTCTGGGGGAATTTTGGTGGTGGCATCAATGCCCATCTTGCCTCCCAGACCCCGTCTTTCGGTGGCAAAATCCAGGGCGTCGAAGGGATTGTCCGCCAGAATAAACACATCCCGCTGCGGATCCACCCGCGAACACAGACACCAGAGCACCTGCCGTGGATCCCGCACATTGATATCCTTGTCCACCACGATCACAAACTTGGTGTAGCTAAATTGGGGCAGGGCGCTCCAAAAAGCCAAAGCCGCCCGCCGCGCCTGGCCAGGGTAGGCCTTGTCGATGGAGAGGATGGCTGCTTTGTAGCCCAGCGCCTCCATCGGCAAAAAGAAATCTACAATCTCCGGCACCTGCTGCCTGAGGATGGGGGTGTAGATGCGGTTCAGGGCCAGCGCCATCATGTCGTTTTCTTTGGGGGGCTTGCCGCTGAAGGTGGTGAGATAGATGGGATCCCGGCGGTGGGTCAAGCAGTGGAAGCGAATCAGAGGGGCCTGCTCGTTGCGGGGGCCATAGTAGCCGATGTGATCCCCGGCAGGCCCGTCGGGGGCCACTTCCCCAGGGGTGATGGTGCCCTCCAAAACGATCTCAGCATGGGCCGGCACCTGCAGATCCACCGTTTTGCACTGGGCCAGGTGCAACCCTTCTCCGGCATAGAGACCGGCAAACAGCCACTCCGACAGATCCACCGGCAGGGGTGTGGCCGCCGCCAGAATCACCACCGGATCCACCCCCACCGCCACCGCCACCTCCAACTTTTGGCCCAGGGCCGCCGCTTTGCGCAGATGCCGAGTCGCCCCCCGCACCGACAGCCATTGCACCGTCATGGTGTTGCGGCTTTGCAACTGCAGGCGGTACACCCCCACGTTGGGGATCCCGTTTTCCGGGTCTTTGGTTACCATCAGGCCCAAGGTCAGCACCCGTCCGGCATCGCCGGGGTAGACCCGCAACAGGGGCAATTGGGTGAGATCCACTTCCTCTCCCCGCAGCACCACCTGCTGACAGGGAGGAAGCAGATCCCGGCTGGGTTTAGCTTTGAGTACGCTAAACAGAGCTTGTCCCAACTCCACCGCCTGGGCAAAGCTCCGCGGTGGCCGCGGCTGGTAAAGCAGGGCCAGCTTTTTCCCCAGTTCCTCCAGATCCTGAGGCTGCTCCATTCCCAAAGCCCAGCAAATGCGCTCCACCGTGCCCAGGGTGTTGATGAGCAGCGGCATTGAGGATCCCTTCACCCGCTCAAACAGCAGCGCCGGCCCCCCGCAGGCCAAGAGGCGATCGGCAATCTCGGCAATTTCCAGATCCGGATCCACTTCTGCCGAAATGCGGCGGAGCTGACCACGGGATTCCAGCAGAGCAATAAAACGGCGTAGATCTCTGGGCATGAAAGGGAACCTAAGGGCTTACTTGTCGCGATTGAGGGCTAACCCGCTCATGAAGGGCTTCTGCAGCGCAATAAACACCAGCAGCGGCGGGATACTGGCGATGATCGCTCCCAGCATCATGGGGCCATAGGAAGCCGAGCTATCCAGATTGAGCAGGGATTGCAGCCCCACCTGCACCACTTGTCGCTCTCGGCCTTGCACGATCAAGCGGGGCCACAGGTACATATTCCAAGCGTAAACGAAGTGAATCACCGCCTGCGCCCCGATGGCGTTCCAGCTCAAGGGGATCAGCACCTGGGTGAGAAATTGCAGCGGGTTGGCCCCGTCCAGTTGGGCCGCCTCCGCCAGCTCGCGGGGAATGTTGGAAAAATGCTGGCGAAACAAAAACGTGGCCGTGGCGCTGGCCAGAAAGGGCACGATTAAAGCGTAGTAGGTGGATCCCCAGCCCAAGTTGGTGACCAACCGCAGCAGGGCAATGATCAAGATTTCTGTGGGCATCATCAGCGTGATCAGCACAAAGCCAAAGGCCAGCCCTTTGCCGGGAAAGCGGAAGTACACAAAGGCCAGCCCGGCTAGCAGCGACAAAACCGTCTTGCCCACGGTGATCGCCACCGCCACGATGGTGCTGTTGACCATGTAGTGGCCCAAGTGCCGCGCCACCATCACCTGATGCCAGTTGAAGGCAAAAGAGGAGCCAAAGGTCAATTGATAGCGGAACACCTCGGCATTGTTCTGGGTGCTCACGATCAGGGCATACAACACCGGAAATCCCAGAACCAAGCAGGCCAGCACCAGGCCCAAATGCACATACCAACGCTCCGGGATCCAGCGCCGCCAACGCCAGGGAGAAGGCTCTACCCAAGTTGAATTGGGCTGGGCCACTTGAGAGCGGGGATCCTGCAACAATTGAGCCATAGCACCTCCAGACGGCGAACACCGATGAGCAGATGGGCTTTTGAGTCGATCTTTGGCTTCTCTTGAGAGGATAATCCGCCAGAGTTAAGGGCAACCTAAGGAAGACCGGTCGCGTTAGCGGTGCAAGCACCTCTGCCCAGACTTGCGAGTGCTTTCACCGGCGATGGGGAAACGGGTAGAGTAGAACAGCAGTATCTGGATAACCCAAGAGAGGATCCCATGACTCGAGGCTTTGGCCCCTTCGGCAAAATCCAAGAAGCGCTCAAGAAAGCCCAAGAGGTGCGCGATGGCGCCCAAAGGCTGCAAAAAGAGCTGGAAGAGATGGAGATCGTCGGCGAAGCCGGCAATGGGCTGGTGAAAGTGACGGTCAACGGCAACCAAGAACCTCTCAAAGTCTCTCTGGATCCCCAGATTCTCCAGGAGTCGGTGGATGTGGTAGAGGACTTGCTCCTGACGGCGATGGTGAACGCCTACACCCAATCTGCCGAGACGATGCGCAAACGCATGGAAGAGCTGACCGGAAACATCAGTCTGCCGGGGTTGGGACTGGGTTGAGCCCCACTTGCTTAACCCCGCTTGCTTAACTCTGTATGTACACTCGCCCCTTGGCTCGCCTCATCGAAGAGCTGCAACGGCTGCCCGGCATTGGCTCCAAAACCGCTCAGCGCCTAGCTCTCCACTTGATCAACCGGCCTGCCGGCGAGATCGAGGCCCTGGCCAAAGCCCTGCTGGAAGCCAAGCAAACCGTTCGGCACTGTTCCATCTGCTTCAACTGGTCGGCGGAGGATCCCTGTGAGATTTGCCGTTCGCCGCAGCGGGATCCCTCGCTGTGGTGCGTGGTGGCCGATGTCAAAGATTTGATTGCGATGGAACGCACCCGCGAGTTCAAGGGGCTTTACCACGTTTTGGGTGGCCTCATCTCCCCCATGAACGGGATCGGGGTCGATCAACTGCACATCCGCGAGCTGGTGGCTCGGGTGGCACGGGAAAAACCGCAGGAGTTGATCTTTGCCATCAGCCCCAGCGTAGAGGGGGAAGTAACCATGCACGTGGTCAAGGATTACCTGAAGCCGGTTGCCCCCACCTTGCGCATGACCCGCCTGGCCTTCGGCCTGCCCATGGGATCCGAGCTGGAATATGCCGACGAGGTTACCCTGGCCCGTGCCCTGGAAGCGCGGCAGGAGTTGTGAGCCGCTCAGCCCCTCAATCGCAGCCGGTTACCCCCTCCGCGCAGTAGGTGCTCCACCAGGGGTTGAAGTTGGCAGGATCCTCCGGCAGAGTGCTGATGTTCAGAAGTTCCTGGAAGCTGCTGTTGCGGCCTCCGTAGCGCAGGTGCATGTGCACCGGATCCCCGTGGGGTGCCCGCAGAATCACATAGGTGAAGGTCTCGCAACTGGCGTCTGCTCCAGGCTGCAACTGAAACAGATCCCAGATGGAACTGAGGGAACGATCGGGGTAGTAGAAGGGATCCGGCGCAGCCCCCCGATAGGCGTAGCGACATTTTTCCGCCAGGGGCTTTTTCCCCTCCAGATCGGCGTAGAAGGAGAAGAACTCCATCTTCTCAAACTTCACCCGCTTTGGATTGCGCGGATCGTTGGCCGATTGTTCCAGGGACGTATCCAGAGTGAAAACACCATCAATTCCCAGGTAGGGCACTTTATAAGCATTGGGGGACACAATCTGCAGCTCTAAGGCTGCCGCAGCCGCTCCAAAACCCAAGAGACTCAAGCTGCCGATCAGCCAGGTTAGGGCCGTTGAAGAACCAATTTGGCGAGAGAGCATAAAACTTTGTTGTGCCTGTGTTGTGCAGTAAACTGCAGAGCAGTTTAGGGGAAGCTTTGAGCTCGTACCATCCCACTGGGGGGCATCTGGCGAGAAATTCGCCGACTGCAGGTGCAGCTCTGAGGAACGGGATCCCATCTGGATCCCAACAAGGCAGTAAAATTGAGGTCAGGCTCACCGTAGAGGGGCCAGGTTTGCTGCCAGAGCCTGATATCTGGAAACTAATTTTGAAAGCGAGGAAAACCCCGTGGAGCTAGCTGAGATTGAGGAGTTGATGAACAAAGCTGTGCAAGCCACACAGCGCTCCTTTAATACGGTGCGCACCGGGCGGGCCAATTCCAGCCTGCTGGATCGCATTCAGGTGGAGTACTACGGCGTGCCCACTCCCCTGAAGGCCCTGGCCAGCCTCACCACGCCAGACTCCAGCACTCTCTTGATCCAGCCCTTTGATCCCTCGACCTTGGCAGCCATTGAGCGGGCCATTGTCGCCTCTGACCTGGGTCTAACCCCCAGCAACGACGGCAAGGTGGTGCGGCTCAACATTCCCCCCCTGACGGAAGAGCGCCGCAAAGAGCTGAGCAAACAGGTGGCCAAGCTAGCCGAAGAGGGGCGAGTCTCAATCCGCAACATCCGGCGGGATGGCATCGACTCGGTGCGCAAGCGAGAGAAAAATGGCGAGCTGTCTGAAGATGAGTCCAAAAGCTTGCAGGATGCCATCCAGAAACTAACTGACCGCTACATTAAGAAGATCGATGAGCTGCTGGCAGAAAAAGAAAAGGAGCTGACGACCCTGTGAAGGCTCCTTGCTGGCATCCTCCCCACTCTACTGGATTGCTTCTGCGCAGCGGTAGGACGGGGTTATGACCCAATTTTTTGATAAAAACCCGGACACCCGTCCTGAAACTTAGCTTCGAGGTTTTCACTTGCCCCTCGAAGTCGGGCAGCCGTTCGTTTCTCCTCGTCCAATTCCAACAAGAGGGATCCTGGCTTGGGCCAGGATGGAAGAGCGGAATACGACAACTCTTGCCGCAATGGATCTGGTCCTGTGCCATCAATCGGCGGATTTCGACACCCTGGGGGCGGCGGTGGGAGCGGCCCGCCTGTATCCGGGTGCCCGCATCGCCTTGACCGGGGGATCCCTGCCGGGGGTGCAGGAGTTTTTGGCCTTGTACCGAGATGAATTTCCCCTCATCGAGCTGCGCTCTGTGGATCCGGGACAGGTGCAGCGGTGGATTGTTGTGGATTGTCACGATCCGGATCGCTTGGGCAAAGCTGCCGCTTGGTTGAGCGTCCCCGGCGCGCAGATTGAGATTTTCGACCATCACCCCAGTCCACTGGATAACTTTTGGCCGCAGCAGCAGGTCAACAGCCATATCGAGGCCGTGGGGGCCACCTGTACCTTGCTGGTGGAGCGGCTGCAGGCTGCTGGGATCCCTCTCAGCCCTTTTGAGCGGCTGGCACTGGCTTTGGGCATCCACATGGATACGGGATCTTTGACCTTCCCGGAGACCACCGCCCGCGATGCTGCTGCCCTGAGCTGGCTGTTGGATCAGGGGGTGAACCTGGTCTTGTTGCGGCGCTTTTTGGGGGATGGCCTCACCCCAGAGATGCGCGAGCTGCTCAGCCAGGGGTTGGCCCAGATGCAGGTGCAGCAGGTGGGAGAGTATCGCCTGGGAGAATGGCTGCTGGAGCTGCCGGAGTTTGTGCCCGGCTTGGCCGGCCTGGTGATGCGGCTGATGGATCTGACGGGAGTGGATGTGCTGCTCTTGGTGGCGCGGCAGGGGGAGCGGCTCAGCCTGATCGGGCGGGCGCGGCAGGAGTTTGCCCAGTTGGGCAGGGTGATGGCCCTCTACGGCGGCGGTGGACACGATTGTGCTGCAGCAGCCACGTTAAAAGCCAGCCCAGAGCAGCCTTTGCCCGACCCGGCCCAAGTCATGGCGGCCCTCAGGCAGGCTGTCCAAGAGCGGATCCCGCCCCCGGTGACGGCCAAAGATTTGATGTCGGCTCCGGTGCGCACCATCCGACCGGAGATCACCATCGACGAGGCCCAGCGGGTGCTGCTGCGCTACGGCCATTCCGGCCTGGTGGTGGTGGACGCTCAAGGTCGCCTGGTGGGGGTGATCTCGCGGCGGGATATCGATATCGCCCTGCATCACGGGTTTGGCCATGCCCCCGTCAAGGGCTACATGACCACCGACGTGAAAACCCTCTCCCCCGACACCCCCTTGGCGGAGATTCAGCGGTTGATGGTGCAGTGGGATATTGGCCGCCTGCCGGTTCTCCAGGATGGACAGTTGGTGGGCATTGTAACTCGCACCGATGTGTTGCGGCACCTACACGAGTTGCCGGCCCTCTCACCGCAGTTGGCTTTGCCCACCCTTTCCTGCCCTTTGGATCTCACCTTCGCGGCCCTGTCGGAGCGGCATCGACAGTTGCTGGAGCAGGCCGCCCACATCGCCGATGAGAAGGGCCTGAGGTTGTATCTGGTGGGGGGAACGGTGCGGGATCTGCTGCTGCATCGGTGGGGACGGCAGCCCTCACCCAACCTGGAGCGGCTGGATCTGGACTTGGTGGTGGATGGGCCCTACTCTTCGGCCCCGGATGGGATCGATCCCCCGGGCTGGGGCTTGATTTTGGGACAAGCGCTCAAACAGCACTTCCCAGAGGCGCGGCTGGAGATCCACGGCAAATTCCAAACGGCGGCCTTGATCTGGCCAGGAGGCTTTTGTGTGGATATCGCCAGCGCCCGCACGGAGTTTTATCCCTACCCGGCCTCTCCCCCCGAAGTGGCCATGGGATCCATTCAGCAAGACCTCTATCGGCGGGATTTTTCCATCAACGCCTTGGCCTTGCGCCTCAACGGCCCCCAGCGAGGACAGGTGCTGGATTTTTTCGGCGGACAAGCAGATCTGCAACAGGGGATCATCCGGGCATTACACCCCAACAGCTTCATCGAGGATCCCACCCGCATTTATCGAGCGGTGCGCTTTGCGGTGCGCTTGGGCTTCGCCCTGGACTCGACCACAGAAAAATGGATCCGCGCTGCCGTGGCCAGTGGTCTGCACGATGCCGTCGGCGGGGATCGCCTCAAGCAGGAGCTGGCCTACATTCTCGGATCCCGCGATTGGCCCCAAGCCTTTGAGCAGCTGGCAGAATGGGGAGCTTTGCGCTGTATTCACCCCGACCTGGAGTGGGATCCCTCCCTGTGCCGGCGGTTGCAACGGGTGGGCCGCTGGGCCTATCACTTTCGCCGCCGCTATCCTGAGCTGGGATCCCAGGAGATCTGGCAACTGCGCCTAGAGGCTCTCCTCCTCACCCTACCCCAAGCCCCCCAGGTGGCCAGCCAACTCCACCTCACCCAAGCAGGCATCGAACGCCTCAGCCATTCCTCCTATTACCAAACCCTGTTGGCCCAACTGGATCCCGGCACCCTCTCTCCGGCCCAGGTGGTGCAACTGCTGCAGGGGCTGCGGATCCCAGCAGTGATTTTGTTGGCCGGGATCGCCCCCAAGCCGGCCCGGCGGCTGATCTGGCGCTATTTGCAGGAGTGGTACTGGGTGAAGCCGCTGCTCAACGGCCACGATCTGCGTCGTCTGGGTTATAAGCCAGGTCGCCCCTTCCAAGCCATTTTGGAGCAACTGCGTTGCCTCACCCTGAACGGCGAACTCACCACCCCGGCAGAAGCTGAAGCCTGGCTACAAGAACACTTCCCCCTGCCGCAAGCTCAATACCGAGGAAGAAAGTAGAAGGGCAAATCAGTCGAAATAGAAGAGAGTGACCAACTTGTGTTGTTCCTCAGCATGCTTGCAGGCATCCAGCAGCGTGACGCTGTCGTGGAAAACAAAGCAGATCAACTGCTGGCACTTGCCGATGATCTCCAGGTTGCACAGGCGGCTGGCCTCCGCCAGGGGAAGATGGTCGTTTTCGGGATGTTCCACCAGATGCAGCACCTGCTCCAGGCTGGCCCGCGACTCTGCCGGCTGTCGCTCCAAACTCTGGGGCAAGATCACCGTCAAGGACTTCATGTCCGCCCGCATCGCCCCCCGAATGACGGCCAAGTTGGTGCCAATGGCCCCAGAGGTGAGGATCTGATTGCCGGTAAGGGCCAGGGCATAACTGAGGGTCTCGATCAAATACTGGTGGGTAATGGGCACATGACGGCTGCCCAGGATGGCCACTCGCTTCGGCCCAACTTGCTGAATGGCGGCCAACTCCTGCAAAAACGTATCAACGCTGGTGGGGACATCAATAGACTGGGTCAACGGGATCCCTCGGCAGATTCTCTAGATCTTGGCTAGGCTATGCTATCTCAAATTTCCGCTTTGGGATCCGGCCAAGTTGAAGCTCTACGGCTTCAGCCCCAAACTTTTGGTGAAGTGCTCAGGCTGTCTGCAGCAAGCTGGGCTTGGCTTTGCGCAGAAGATCCCGCCTGGATGTGGATGGTGTAGCTCATACTGCTGTGAACGCCCTTGCCCAGCCAATGGCCGTAAATGGGAGCGGCATCTCTGGGGTAAGCGCTGGCCGCCAAAGCCACATGACCGTCGGCCACGGCCAACCCTTGGGTGGGATCAAAGCCCCGCCAACCGGCCCCTGGCAAGTACACCTCCGCCCAAGCGTGCAGATGACGGCGCACAGGCTCTGGGGGTTCTCCACCCCTGCTCTCCCCCGAAGGCTGCGAGGGGCTGACTTGGTAGCCACTGACAAAGCGAGCGGCCAAGCCCACGCTGCGGCAGACCTCCATGAACAACAGGGCCAAATCGCGGCAGGCTCCGGTTTTGCGATGCCAGGTCAAGCCGGCAGGCCAGGGATCCCCCTTTTCCCGCAAGATGTGGCGGCATTCTGAATAGATGCGCTGGTTCAGCGCCGGCAGAAAAGCTGTCGTTTCCCCCTGCACGTGATCCCATAGCTCCCAGGCCAAGGCCTGGATGCCGGGATCCGCCTGAGCCGTCAGATAAGGCTGTAATTGGGCTGCCAGCGTGCTGGGATAGTCGATGGGGAGATGGGTGGCCCAATCGCAGAGCAGGTAGTCGAAGGGATTCTCCCGCAGGGTGAGCACCGTGGCCTGAGTTTGGATGCGCAAGTGCTCGGTGGGATCCCCAAACCAGAGCCGAACCGCCGCGTTGCCCTCCAGGTCCACCAGCGCCGATTGGCCCACCGGCTGCGGATCCACCTGCAACTCAAAAGCCAGGAGAGTTTGGATCCCGTCGCAGCGCGGTCGCAATCGCACCGTATGGGGCTCCAGTTGGACTGGACGACTGTAGCGATATTCGATGAGATGGCGGATCTGAATTTGCACAGGCCAAATGACGGGCAAGGAGTTTTATCATAGGCAAAGGAGCACCGAGATCAGGCAACCCAAACTGCTCCCAGATCAAAGCCAAGAAGCGGTTGCATCGTCTGCCCGAGATCTCTAGACTTCAGGGATCCCGAGTTTGAGATCTCCGAGAGCTTTGCCCTGCCTTCCCAATCATCGAAACCTCCAGCTTAGAGCGGATGTACTCCCCAGCCTGTACAGGAGCATAGCGAGGGGGATTTGCTGCATTCTGGCATGTGGGCAGGCATTCGATCCAAGCATCGTCCCGAGGAGCTGTAAAGTAAACCAAAGACAGGCGGCGACTGGAACCGAAAGCCGATCGGGGTGGATTGACCACGCGGTGCAACGTGGAGCGCCAACGGTCATTGGTCCAACGGGATAGCAGATCGCCAACGTTGATGACAAAGGCGTTGGGAACAGCCTGCACATCAATCCACTCTCCTGCTTTGGAGTACACCTGCAGCCCTCCCGGCGCCCCATCCTGTCGCAGAATCGTGAAGCCACCGTAGTCGGAGTGAGCCCCATAGCGTAGCTGTCCCGGGATGGGCTCCACCTCCTGTTCAGGATAATGCACAGCCCGCAGCACTCCCCCTTTCCCCTCCATAAAAGGCAGAAAATAGGTTTCCGGCAGATCCAAAGCCAACGCGCCCATGCGCATCAAGGTTTGGGTGAGCTGAAGCAGAGCCGCATCATAAGCCAGAAGAGCAGCCCGCAGTCCTGCTGGATGGGTGGGCCAAGGGTTGCCCGAATCCGGATCCACCCCTGCTTGGGGCCGTTGTGGATCTTCCCGAAACAGGTCATTGAACACCAGCGCCTCACAGAGATCGTAGGGAACCTCTGCCCCACGGGTAGCGGCTACACTTTCGATGCCAATCGGCAGGTATCCCTGGTTTTTGACGCGATCCGGAGTCACCACCTCCATTTTTTGTTCCAGCGGCAGGTCGAAGAAAGCCCTCGCTCTCTCGTAGGCTGTTTGTATGATGGCCTCCGGGATCCCATGCCCTGTGATCACCACAAACCCCACCTCCTCCAAGGCTGCCCCAAAAGCCTTTGCAACCCCTAGCGGATCCGTGCCCTCCCGAAAGGGGGTCAAATCCAGACAAGGGATCCCAGCTTGCTCAAAGGAAGAAACTGGAGACATGGCCGACGTAGAGACAGGTGCTCAGAACAGCTCCTACCCTACAAAGAGAACTTGCCCCAAGACTGTGTGGGCGGATACCCCCTCAAAGCCAGCGCCAGCTCAACCCCATATCCAAACTAGGGATATTCTTGCTTGGCCTGTTGCCAGAGGACTTCCAGCTCCTGGAAACTGCGTCCTTTCAGAAGGGAGCTTATGCCATCGCCGGGCAGGGATCCCGCTGGTTCCTGAGCCAGCTCTTCCATGCGCAAAAAACGGCGAGCAAAGCGCAGGTTGGTTTGGGTTAGAGCTTGGGCAGCATCCAAACCATACCAACGGCCCAAGTTGACCAGGGCAAAAAGCAGATCCCCCAGTTCGGCTTCCTGCCGAGTTGGATCGGGGGGATCCCTCTCCAATTCTCGGCGCAGCTCGGCTTCTTCCTCGCGGATCTTGGCCCAGATCCCCTCCACCGTTGGCCACTCAAACCCTGCCCCCACCACTTTGCAGGAAATTTTCAGGGCAGCCATTAGGGGAGGCAAACTTTGGGCATAGTGCAGCAGTTTTTGGCCAAGGCTTTGATCCGGTCGCTCCCCTTGCTTGATCTGTTCCCAAGAGCGGTGCAACTCCGGAAGATCTGCCATCACAGCATCCCCAAACACATGGGGGTGACGGCGGATGAGCTTATCGGCAATTCCCGCAGCCACAGCTTCCAGATCAAAGTGGTTCTGCTCGGCAAAGATCTGAGACTGTAACACCACCTGCAACAACAAATCCCCCAGCTCTTCGGCAATTGCTGCCGGATCCCCGGCTCGAATGGCAGCTACCGTCTCATACGCTTCTTCAAGAATGTAGGGGGTAAGAGACTCTGGAGTTTGGGCCCGATCCCAAGGACACCCGTCGGGAGCGCGCAACCGAGCAACAATAGCCGCCAAACGACTCATGTGTGAGCTAGAGGCGGAACGCTCCAGATAGAGGTGGGCAAAATGCCCCGTTGCTTGGGGATCCCAGCTTTGCAGCGTCAATGGGCCGGCCACCACCTCCAAGTCTTCTGTTAGCAACGTAACAGACTGGACAGGAGAACAGATCTGTTGCAAAACACTGCGCAGCTTCGCCAGATCCTGGCCCCCACAGCTTTTCAGCAGCAGGGATCCCTGCTCAGCAGCGAACCACCGAGCCAGAGCCTGTTGCCAGTTGGGCTGAAGACTATCCAGCGTTTGCAGCATGATCAAAAGGGTAGGCGCGGCCCAAATCCAAAAGGCGGCTGAGCTGCTCCAGATCGATGAAACTCAACTCCAAAAGGATCATCAGCAACGGCCCTTGCTGGCGATGCTGCAGCTTCTTGGCCAGGGTCAGTTGAGAACGGTCGATAATGCCCGTTTCCAATAGATATTCCTCAAGGGCTGGGGGGGGAATGGGATCTAGCATGGTCGTTTCGCAGCGCTGAAGTAAGGACGAGTATGAAAACTGAGAAGATAGCAAACCAATGCAACTATTCTTAACACTTCTACAGAATTTCGGCAAAGATCTGGCTGGTGCGTAGGCCGAAGGCGAGCTTGCTAAGCCCTGCGCCCACAGCTCCAGGACAAGAGAACCCCTAAATTGCCTCGGCAAATGAGGTTTCCGTATCCAAGGACACAAAAAATGGGTACCAAGAGTTCATGGTATGGTAGCAAATTGGCGATCAGTTGGCAGCACCCCGAAAGGCCGACTGCTTTTTCTTTGTGGGAAAAACCAACTCACCTTGCAAGATGTTACCTTTTTATCTCGTTGAATCCTCGTGCTTGATAAAAATCTTACAACAATTCTTCGGGGATCCAATTTGTTCGGCTCCTCTGGGATCTGCCCTAATGCTGTCATCCTGCTCGGGTTCGGTTTTGGGCATACATCGTCCTACGTTCAGCTAAGCTAGAGACACTTGCCACATGGACTCCCGTTATGTCTGAAGCCCAGGGTTTACTGCCAGTGGGGGCAACGGTTCAAGTGGTGGAGATGCCTCCTTACCTAAAAACGGCTGACCCAATGCCGATGTTGCGCCCGGCCCATTTGATCCGCTTGCACGAACAAGGGGTGATCCTGCAGCGGCGGCTGTTGGGCACCTACAGTGTGCAGTTTGCCAATGGCATCTTTCTCATAGACGGAAAATATCTCGCGCCGGTGGGATCCCTGTCCTGACACGCCCATTTCTCCTCCGAGCCAGCTGGATGGGTTTGCCGGCCTTTAGATTTGGGAGCTGGCAGCTTTCTGCAGAAGCGAGCCTTCAACTGGCCGGCGGACTTTCGCGATAGCCTGAACCGCGGCTAGCCGCTTCTGACGCTTCAGCGAGCTCAGCTAGAAATCGCAGGAGCCCCGCACTGTACCCGTAGGGTCAGTGTCGGGAGGAATGCGGAAGTTATGATAGAACCATGACCCAAGTCCTG
>NZ_JBSSBO010000041.1:0-24657 GCF_054058915.1 Thermostichus sp. MS-CIW-41 | reverse complement strand
TCAGGACTTGGGTCATGGTTCTATCGTAACTTCCGCATTCCTCCCGACACTGACCCTACGGGTACAGTGCGGGGCTCCTGCGATTTCTAGCTGACGGCCACGGGCGACTTAGCCGCAGCAGCAGCGCGATTTTCCTCTTCCTCAGGGGAGACAACGGCAAACTCGATGTGATTGAGCAGGGTGGTCACGAAGGCGAAGAGCAGGAAAGGCAGAGAAATCACCAAAATCAGAGCAATGGTGAGAAAAGCGTAGAGGGGGCTATTCATCAGGGAGAGGGCAGCGGCCAAGCTGGCAAAGATGACAATCAGCCAAACGATGATCTGGCCGTAGATATCTCCAAAGGAGAGGGTGCAGGTGAAGCGGTAGCGGGTGTGGGTGTTCATGGCAGTTCCTCTGGATAGCCTGGATGGTTCGATCCTAAGGACAGATCAAGCCCCATCCTGAGAAATATGTCGAGATTTTAGACGAGAGACGAGGAGATGCCTCTCTTTGCTAAGAAATATCTCAAGATCTCAAGAATCGGCTGAGAAAGAGGGGATCCGCCGTCTGGAAGGAGGCAGGATGCTACCCTCAAGATTGGGAACCGTTTCTTGCAGGCAGCAGCCATGTGTATTTGTATTCACTGCTACTACGTGGATCGCTGTACCACCTACCATGCCGTGGAAGCGCAGCATCAGCAACCTCATCTCACACTGACGCCGGATTTTGAGCCGCAGGGCCCCCAGATCAATGTCAATATCCGCAATGGGGGCACCGAGATGGAATGGGATGTGGTGGGCTGCCAGAGCTTTCGCGAGGAACGGAACAAATGGGCGCGACTTCGTCCCTATGAGGCGGTTCCCACGTAAGATCCAAGAGCGGCCTGGATTTCCAGGGAGTTTCTTGCCCGGCCAGGTTAGAACTCTTCAGTTTGGCAGTTCGGCTCTCCCAGTCTGAGAGGTTTGATGGGGGCTGGAGAGGTTTTTGTCGAGTTTCGAGAGATTGGAAGACTATGATGCTGGCCTCAAGCCCTACAGCGCTGCCAGTGGATGCCCGTCAACAGGTGAGCCAATTCATGCAGCGCCTACAAGATGACATCTGTGCCCGTCTGGAGGCCCTAGACGGAAAAGCCAAGTTTCGGGAAGACCGTTGGGAACGCCCTGGAGGAGGGGGCGGGCGCTCGCGGGTCATTCAGCAGGGAGACGTGTTTGAGCAGGGGGGAGTCAATTTTTCCGAGGTGTTCGGATCCCATCTGCCCCCTTCGATTCTGAAACAGCGTCCAGAAGCGGCAGGGCATCCTTTCTACGCCACAGGCACCTCTATGGTGTTGCATCCTCGCAACCCCTATGTGCCGACGGTACACCTAAACTATCGCTATTTCGAGGCGGGGCCGGTTTGGTGGTTTGGGGGCGGGATGGATCTCACCCCCTATTACCTGTTTGAGGAGGATGCGGCCCATTTTCACCGCACCCTCAAGGCAGCCTGTGACCGCTTGGATCCCGTCTACTACCCAGTTTTCAAGATCTGGTGCGATCGCTACTTTTTCCTACCTCATCGCGGCGAGGCGCGCGGCGTTGGCGGCATTTTCTTCGACTATCAGGATGAACGCCCTGGGCTGCTCTATCGGCCCGAAGGTCAGGCGGAAGGGGATCCCGAACAACTGGCTTCTGAGCCACCATCGTTACAGGTGCGGGTGGGATCCCGCAGTTGGGAACATCTTTTCCAGTTGGTGCAAGCCTGTGGCGACGCCTTCTTGCCGGCCTATGTGCCGATTGTGGAGCGGCGGCAGGGGATGGAATGGGGAGAGCGAGAACGGCAATTCCAGCTCTATCGTCGCGGGCGCTACGTGGAGTTCAACTTGGTCTACGACCGCGGCACGATCTTTGGACTCCAGACCCAGGGCCGCACCGAGTCGATCTTGATGTCTTTGCCGCCATTGGTGCGCTGGGAATATGGCTACGAGCCCCAGCCGGACACGTGGGAAGCTAAGCTCTACCAGGTGCTCCGCCAGCCCCAGGATTGGGCGTAGGCCGGCCATACCTTGTCTCTGCTTCTGAGGATCCGTGGCGTGTTTTCTCCTTTCCCCCTCACCTACCGCGTTCAGCCGCCTCGACAGGTCGGCTTAGGACCCGCGCCTGCGTTGGTAATGCTGCACGGGATCGGCAGCCACGAGGGGGATTTGTTCCAGTTGGCCCCCTATCTGGATCCTCGGTTGGCGGTGATCAGCTTGAGAGCTCCTATTCCTTGGAGTGGAGGCGGGTTTGCCTGGTTTGAAATGGCCTGGACACCGGAAGGGCTGGTGGGGGATCCCCAGCAAGCGCGCAATAGCCTCCAGCTCCTGAGCCGCTTTCTAGAACAGACGCTGCCCAGTGGGATCCCGGATATTGCCTTGGATCCCAGGCAGGTGTATTTGCTGGGGTTTAGCCAGGGGGCGATCATGAGCCTGTACTTGGCTCTGACCCAGCCGGAGAAGCTGGCGGGGGTGGTGGCAATGAGTGGGCGCCTATCTCCAGAGATCCTGGCCGAGGCGGTGGAGCCGGAGCGGATGAAACACCTGGCCATCCTGGTGGTTCATGGCACTGCTGATGCTGTTTTGCCGATTGCTTTTGGCCGTCAGATCCGGGATTATTTTGCCCCGCTGCCACTGAACTTTACCTATCGCGAGTACGAGATGGGCCATGAAGTTTCCCCGGAGAGCCTGCGGGATATTCAGGTGTGGTTGCAAAACCTGTTGGATAGGAGAGATTCGGAAGTGAAAACGTAAACTACCCGACTCCGACCGCTAAAGCGGTACGGAGCGGGCTTTCGGTAGCCCTGCAGTTGGCAAGCCAACCACGAACCTCTAGGCTGGTTTACAGCAGCCCCCAAAAGCGCAATCACATTCGCACCATTCAAATCCGCATCCCCTTCCCATCCACAGTGTCCACACTTAAACTTCTTTCCACTGCGGTAGGATTGCGCAGGGTCGGGATGAATGTGCAAACACCGGTGGCAGGTCTGCGACGTGTAGGCAGGCGGAACAAGAATCAGAGCAACCCCCGCACGCAGAGCCTTGTACTCCAAAAATTGACGGAGTTGATAAAACGCCCAACTATTTGCCCGCCTACGCTCTGTCTTGCTGCGTGGCTGTTGATTGACCCTTTCCCGATCGCGCCAGCGGGACGGAGTCCTTATCCCTGTCAAGTCTTCCAGAGCAAGAGCGCTATTTGTCGCCTTTGCCCTAGAGACAATAGCTTTGGAGATGCGATGATTGACCCACGCCTGAAAGCGTCTTTCCTTGCCAGACAGCCGTTGCAACAGTTCTCTGCATCTGCGCCGCGAACTGCGGGTGCCCTTACTGGCTTTGCGTTGGAGTGCCGCCCTCAGCTTGGAGTAGTGGTCTCGGACTCTGTTCAACTGCTGTCCATTCCAGTTATCCCCTTCTGACGTATGGGCAATATCCGTCCTCCCCAAGTCCACCCCCAGCACTCTACCCGTGCCTTGCGGTGGGGATGGCTCCGCTTCCACACAGATCTGAATAGAGTAGGAACCGTCTTTGCGCTTGACCAGAGTGGCCGATTTGGGATTGGAGCCCGCCAGCCGTTCTCTCTGGTAGCGGCCAATCGCCAGCTCAAAGCGCTCCCGACCCTCCACCGTGGTCAGCGACACCGACCAGTCTTTCTCGCGAAACGAAAAGATACGAGCGTCGTAGGTAGCGAAGCCCCCTTTGAACGCTTTGACGGGGCGGTTTTTCTGTCGGGCAACTTTACGGGCACCGGCCAGCCGTCTGCAGACCTGCTGGTCGCGTAAGCGGGACGTAGTCCTTGCCAAGTTACTGGATAAGCCGAACCGGGCACGGATTTCGCGGTAGCACAGAGACTGGAGCTTAACGGCGTTGGCGACTTTCTCCGGCGTGTTCTGGTTGACCCAATTCAAGGCTTGGCCAAAAGCCTCCAAAGTCGCGTCCAATTTGGCGGCTTGCGACTGGTACGCCTTGAGCTTGCAGGATACGGTCAGGACTTGGGTCATGGTTCTATCATAACTTCCGCATTCCTCCCGGCACTGACCCTACGGGTACAGTGCGGGGCTCCTGCGATTTCTAGCTGAAGAAGTTTGACCCAATTGGGATGACCCTAATTCAGGTGTTGAGCAAGGCTGTGCAGCACTTAGCAAGCTCCTCAATGGCACAGCTCCGGTTCTCGCCATCTTCAGGGTTTCGAGGGGCAAGTGATAGGGATCCCTGCCCCATTCAGCTAGAAATCGCAGGAGCCCCGCACTTTACCCGTAGGGTCAGTGCCGGGAGGAATGCGAGGTTACAATAGAACCATGACCCAAGTCCTGACCGTATCCTGCAAGCTCAAGGTGTCCCAGTCGCAAGCCGCCAAGTTGGACGCGACTTTGGAGGCTTTTGGCCAAGCCTTGAACTGGGTCAACCAAAACACACCCGAGAAAGTCGCCAACGCCGTTAAGCTCCAGTCTCTGTGCTACCGCGAAATCCGTGCCCGGTTCGGCTTGTCCAGTAACTTGGCTCAACAGATATGCAGACGGGTAGCGTCTGCTCGCAAGGTGGCACAACAGAAAAACCGCCCCGTCAAAGCGTTCAAGGGTGGCTTCGCTACCTACGACGCTCGTATCTTTTCGTTCCGCGAGAAAGACTGGACGGTGTCGCTGACCACGGTGGAGGGTCGGGAGCGCTTTGAGCTGGCGATTGGCCGCTACCAGAGAGAACAGTTGGCAGGCTCCAATCCCAAATCTGCCACTCTGGTCAAGCGCAAAGACGGTTCCTACTCCATTCAAATCTGTGTGGAAACGGAACCGTGCCCACCGCAACGCACGGATAGAGTGCTGGGGGTGGACTTGGGAAGGACGGATATTGCTCATACATCGGAAGGAGATAACTGGAATGGACAGCAGTTGAACCGAATCCGAGACCACTACTCCAAGCTGAGGGCGGCACTCCAACGTAAAGCCAGTAAGGGCACACGCAGTTCGCGGCGCAGATGCCGTCAACTGCTGCAACGGCTGTCTGGCAAGGAGAGACGCTTTCAGTCGCGTCAGCGTTGCGTAGCAAAAACGTGGGTCAATCATCGCATCTCCAAAGCTATTGTCTCTAGGGCAAAGGCGACAAACAGCGCTCTTGCTCTGGAAGACTTGACAGGGATCCGGGAGCGCATCAACCAACAACCCCGCAGTAAAACTGAACGGCGCAGGGTCAACAGTTGGGCGTTTTATCAACTCCGTCAATTTTTGGAGTACAAGGCTCTGCGTGCAGGGGTTGCTTTGATTCTGGTGCCGCCTGCCTACACGTCGCAGACCTGCCACCGGTGTTTGCACATTCATCCCGACCCTGCGCAATCCTACCGCAGTGGGAAGCAGTTTAAGTGTGGGCACTGTGGATGGGAAGGGGATGCGGATTTGAATGGTGCGAATGTGATTGCGCTTTTGGGGGCTGCTGTAAACCAGCCTAGAGGTTCGTGGTTGGCTTGCCAACTGCAGGGCTACCGAAAGCCCGCCCTGTACTGCGAAGCAGTCAGGGTCGGGTAGTTTACAATATGGTGATTAATTGTTAAAGCGTTAAAGCCGGGCAGAATGAGCACTTAGTACCGATGCTCCCCTACCCAGAGGCCGACCAATGCTGCCTTGCCCCAGGGATCCACTTTCACTTCTGCCCGCGTGGCTTCAGGGTAACGCCGAATATCTTCTTCCAAGGCATCTCCAGCTGCTTCGGGAATAAAAAATTCTTCGATTCCCAACTTGAGCTGCCACCCGTCAAACCAGCCTCGCAGTACTTTCTCTTCAGGCTGCAAATCTTTGGGCATCTCCCGGCTGACACCGATTGCTTGCCAAGGTTGAGTGGGATCCCCTGCGGGGGGAGCCAAGCGCAGATAAAGGATCCCTGGGGTCTCCAATTCAGGTGACCAACCCGGCAGTTGCTCTAGGGTGGAGCGTCGAGCGACGACGTAGCCCAAGGCCACATACCGGCCCCGCAAAAGGTCATAGGGATCCATAGGGGCCGTTTGCAGGTAGATCGTGGTTCCGACAGCAAGAGTCAGCGCTTGCCGAGCCGGTATCAGCAGAACGATACCCAGCTGCAGCAGTAGGGGTAGCCAAAACCGCCATTTGGGCAGGGATCCCTTCCTAGAAAGATTCAATGGGCCAGCCATAGTAGCCAGAGAGAGGGACTTCTCTCTTATGGCACAGGTTCGCCAATCCCGGACAGAAGCGGGTAGAAGTGCCCCACCGGCCCCTGACCTGACCCGATGGCCAAAGGATGTCGCAGCGCTTCTGTTACATAGGCTTTGGCCGCCACTGTGGCCGCCAAGGGATCCCTGCCCCAGGCCATCTGTGCTGCAATGGCCGCCGAGAGGGTACAGCCGGTGCCGTGGGTGTGGCGGGTGGGGATCCGCTCTGTTTTCAGCACTTCCAGTCGCTCGCCATCGAACCACACATCCACCCCCTGCAGTTCCCCCGGCATACCCCCACCTTTGACCAACACCGCTCCACAGCCCAGGGTGCGAATCTGCTGAGCCGCCGTTTGCATATCCGCCAGGGACTGCAGCTGCAGCCCCGTTAAAATTTGCGCCTCATAGCGATTGGGGGTTAGCACCTGGGCCAAGGGGATCAGCCGCTCGCGGATGGCCTGAATGGCTTCATCTGCCAGCAACTTTGCTCCCGTGCGGGACACCATCACCGGATCCACCACCAGAGGCCGCAACGCCCAGCGCTCCACCTGACGGGCTACCTCCAGCACGATCTCGGCATTCAGCAACATGCCCGTCTTGATCCCTTGCACCCCAATGTCCTGCACCACAGCCTCGATTTGGGCGGCCACGGCTTCGGGGGGCAGCGCATCGACCCGGCTCACCCCAAGGGTATTTTGGGCAGTCACGCAGGTCAGGGCAGAGGTACCGTGTACCCGTTGGAAAGCAAAGGTGCGCAGATCCGCTTGGATCCCTGCTCCCCCACCACTGTCGGATCCAGCGATGGTGAGGGCGACAGGGGGGTGCTGCTCGGCCAGCAGTGGAGCCGGAGTTGGTTCAGATGCAGAGACAGACATTGGCCAAACGACAAAAATGAGCAAGGGTACCGATAGCCATTTCCATCAATCAATATGAACCATCTCTTTAACGTAGCAATGAAACTGTTGGTTCTCGATTGGTCTGAGACCACTGGGGTATTGGGAAAACTCTTGCAGACGTCTGTCAAGAAGCTGACTAAGAGTGAGTTGTCCTAGTCTAAATCCGAGTAGCCCTCATCAGTGGTGGCGACCACCTCAACCCAGGCTCTATCCCCCTCCACCGCCGTCAAGCTCCAGCGCAGAAGCCGAGCCGGCTGGCCCAGCTCCCGGTCAACTTGCTGACAGAGGGATTGCTCCAGTTGCGGGGCAGAGAGAGGCGAGCTCAACGGCAGAGATAGGTGCAACAAATGCAACTTCACAGGAGTCGAGAACTGATCTCGCCAAGGAAACAGACTTACTTTCGATAACTTCTAACACTAAGAATCCAACAATATAAACTCAACAATATAAACTAATGTAGTATTTTCAGATTAGGCTGAGACAGCCGGGCTACTGAGAAAAACCTTTTGGGCCCCTGCATTATTGCTCCGCAACGCTATTGCTCCGCAACGCTGACGCGAAGACGCGACCAAGGTTTTAGTTGTGGGTACAGTGTCCTAGTTTGAATCGAAATGACTACAACACCTAGTGACATACTCCCGACCCCGACTGCTGTCAGTACGGAGCGGGCTTCTCGCTTCATCGGGGAGCCTACGCAAGAACCCTCCACGAGCAGACACGGAATGTCCTACCGCGTAGTTGCACCAGATTCCGGCAAAAGCCGTTTTGTGCAACTACTCCTATCATACACCATGTGGGGGTATCTGTATCCCGGCACTGACCCTACGGGTACAGTGCGGGGCTTAGCTACCCCCACACCCCCATAAGCTAACAAGTAGACCTGAACAGAAATCCGGCACGGTTAGGAGCCAAACTGCAAACGGTAAACCTCTTCCTCTTGATCGGTCTCCACCTCCAAATCGGAGGTAGCATAGGCTACACACAGCAGCACAAACCCTTGGGCCTGCAGTTCTGGCCCAATCCCCATTGCCTCTGTCTGAGTCACAGATCCCGACCTCAGCCGCCCCGCACAGGTGGTGCAAACCCCCGCCTGACAAGAGGAAGGTAGCTCTATCCCGTGTTCAAGAGCAGCTTGTAAAACCGTCTGATCCGCAGAGGCAGGGAAGCGGTAGGTTTGGCCGCGGTGATGAAGGGTTACTTGATAAGCCGTAGCAGACATCAGGAACGGGCTCCCGACGGAGTACGGGTCACCGTCAGAGACTGTGGCTGGCGCATTTTCTTCACCAGAGCCTGGATCTTTTTGGCTCCTTCCTTTTGCAGGTCGGCGATGTAGTGGCCTTTGAGCCGCTCCGCCTCAGCTTCATCGGAGAAGGGGCCGTAGTAGTAGGTGCAGTCCTCGGTGGTGATCTCGATCCAGACCGACAGGCCGCGCAGCTTATCCAACAGACTGACCAAAGGGTTGCTCACGGGATCCATCCCCCATTATCAAGTCTAGCAATCATTGGATGTCCTTTTGCAATCCCCTAGATTCTACTACTTTTATTGACGATTTGTTGAGGAATGTATCAACCTCAGGGCGTTTGAGGTGGTGGGGAGAGCGCTGCCGGTGGATTTCGTAGAGGGCAATGCCGGCGGCCACAGAAGCATTCAAGCTTTCAGTACGGCCTGCCAAGGGAATGGACAGCAGTTGGTCACAATGGCGCTGTGTGAGCAGGCTAATCCCTTCCCCCTCGGATCCCACCACCAAGGCAATGGGCCGTTGAAAATCGGCTCTATAGATGAGGTCAGTCCCTCGGCTGGTGGTGCCATAAACCCAAAACCCCTGCTCTTTGAGGTATTCCAAAGCCCGATTCAAATTCACCACCCGCGCCACCGGCAAGGTGGAGAGGGCTCCCGCCGCTACCTTCATCACCGTCGAGGTTACCCCTGCTGCCCGCCGCTGGGGGATCACCATCCCCTGCATGCCAAAAGCCTCCACACTACGGGCAATGGCTCCCAAGTTGTGGGGATCCTGGATCCCGTCTAGGACTACCAGCACTGGATTGGGGCTGGCCTGCCGGCTTCTTTCCACCAAATCCTCCAGGGCCACGTACTGATAAGGCGTGGCTTGGGCAGCGATACCCTGGTGGTTGGCGCCAGCCGTGAGGGCGTTCAGCCGCTTTGGAGACACTTCGTCGATAACGGTGCCCCGCGCTTTGGCTTCTTCCAACAGAGACAAAAATTGGGGGCTGTAGCGCAACTTCGGCAAGATCCAAACCCGATTGAGGGTGGCTTGACTTTTCAAAGCAGCCAGTACTGTCCGGCGACCGTAGATAATCTCTTGCTCCAGCTCGGTCTCCGGATTCCCGTCGGCCTGAGGCTGAACTTCCCCTGGCAAGATCCCTGTCTCGCCAGTGGAGAGGCCGGGATCCAGCTCGCCTACTGGTTGAGGAGCCATCTTGCCTTGGGGCCACTGCCGCTGTGCGTTGCGGCGGATCGGCTTCACCGGAGCCTCTTGGGTGGCAAGCTTGGGATCCCCGTCTCGGCGTTTGGGCCGCTGTACCCGCTTGCTAACGGATTGCCCTGCCCTTCGCGGCTGCAGTTTGCCCGAGCGAGACAGCCGTGAAGCAGGTTTGCGCTGAGAAGTCTTGGGCATGGGCGTGGAAGATGGAAAGACGGAAAGACTATCCTAACCTTCCCACTCGCCTAGGGTCTCAGCCAAAACATCAGTGAGGGCGAGGATATGGCGCAGCCGTTCGGGATTGGCCAGGTAGAGATAGCCCAGAACTGTTTCCAGGCCGCTGGCGTTTTGGTAATCGGCCAGAGGCAGATGTCGGGGTGGGCGACCGCAGCCATTGCGACCCCAGCGGACAATTTCCTGCTCTTCGGGGTTGAGATGGGGCAACAGGGCCAACAGCAGCTTAGCCTGAGCCGAGCCGCGCACCCGCCTCACCACCTGCTGATGATAGCGCTCCAGTCGATCCGGAGGAAATAGCCGTTGCCGCCGCACATGCAGTTCGTAAATGGCGTCTCCCAAGTAGGCCAAGGCTGCGGGCGATAGGCGACGGATCTCGGCTAAGGAGAGCCTTTCAGAAGTGGGCTCGAACAGCAGATCGTTCACAGCAGCTCACGAAAGATAGGCAGAAAAAATGTCTAGAACCGCTGTCATCGGCTCATTGCAGGATTCAGTCCATGCTAAGACAAGCTTCCTCTGGTCTGCTAGCCTGACTCGCGCTCTTTCCCCCCTTGCAGGTGATTTGGATCACGAGGCCCAGAGAGAAAAGGTGCTATCGAGTAGACAGGGCAAAGCCGGTTAAGGGGCTGATGTTATGAGCCTTGAAAAGCCAGTTGGAGTTACTGCCAAGAATCTGGAGAGCAAAATCCAAGAAATTGTGGGTGAGCTGGCCAGCGATCAGCGTGAAAGGCTGGAAGGTAAGGCCGAGCAAACAAAGGCAGCCACCCACCCTGGAGTCGAGGATGCTCGAGAAGCGATTAAAGACGTTGTGGATGATCCAACGGATGGCCAATAGCTCCAGTTAAGATGCGGGGACAAGGAGATCTGCATTCAGCAAAAGCAGGTAGGCGACGACCGCCCCCCCCATACCCCCTACCAAAAAGCCAGCGGCCAATTCGCTCCAAGATTGGGATCCCCCTACCGGCCCTATGTTGCGCTGCGAGGTAACAGTGCCGTAGAGAGAAAGGGCCGCCGTCAGAATCAAGATCAGGCCACAGGCTCCCAAAAAGCCGCTCAGCAGACCGATGGGCTCGTTGCGCAGCGGCCCCAGCTTGGCAAAGGGGCCTACCAGCCAATAGCCGTGGGCCATACCGATTTCCAAGCCCCGCCAAATGGAACTCAATCCCGGTCGGTTGATGGGCAGCCAGTCGATCAACAGCCGGACAACAGGCGCGTGGTTGATCGGTGTCCAGAGATCCCCAATTTGCGGATCTCCCTCAGGGACGGTGACGTATCCCTTATTCATGTTCAACCTATTCAACGGAGCAGGATCGGCATTGGGTTCGACCATTTCAGCAACTCTGTGTCCAGTTCAAAGGAGGATGGAAAAAAGCCTAAAAAAGCAGGGATCCCACCGGGCGTAGGTTGCGCTGGGGATCCCTGGCCTGCACTCAAAACGTCAAAATGTCGGGGAAGAAGCGATTGATCTCGATGAACAGGGCAAAAACGAAGCTGGCAAACAGGATAAACGCCACCGGGGCAGTGGTGAGAAACTTGGTGAAATCAGCCATAGATGCCTCTCAAAAGTTGAACAGATCGAGTTGGAAAGCCAGGCTCAGCGGGGCGAGATGGGCACAGCCGCTTCCGGCTCTTGAATTTCGCCGCTGGCAATCTCCTTGAAAGCAGCAGCAGGCCAAGCCAAAGCCGTGAGGAAACAGCGCAGCGCCAAGGGAACGTCGATGATGCTTTCTTTCATCTCCGGTTCGTCGCTATTCCGCACGGCAATCAGATAAGAGCGCCCTGCCCAGCCCAGCCAACCGGCGATGTAGAGAAAAAGCAAGCCGGGGATGAGAAACTCGCCCGCATGGTTCAACCGACCATCTGTAACCAGGTGGGGCAGGCCCTCTTCGCCGCAGAGCAGCTTGCTGTAGCGCTCAAAGCGCTTGCTGGTTTGGGCCAGCTTTTGCTGGTAAACAGGGGCCATAGCAGGGCTGGCGTTGAGGATCTTCTCCTCTAGGCTGCTCAGGCGTTCGTTCATCAAGGCCTGAAAGGCGGGAACTTCGCTGCAAGGTTTCAGACCAATCAAGGGCTCTGCCTGCACAGATTGGGCGAGGCCAAGCGCAATGCAAAGGGCCAAAAGAAGGCTTAAAAAGGTTCGCATAGCAGGATGTGTCCTTGAGGTAGGGGTCTAAGATCTGTCCAAATGCTAAGGGATGCTAAGTGCAGAAACAGGCACCAAACGGTTAGTATCATACTCCTGAGCGCCTCGCCCCGACGGATCCCGGGTTTTAGCTCACACAATTCTTAATTCAAGTATCTCAAGTATCCCAAAGCTCTCCTATCCCTTTTGCCCAGCCTGCTCTCCCATGCCCTGCGTCCTTGCCATCGAAACCAGTTGTGACGAAACGGCTGTGGCTGTGGTGACGGCGGATGCAGCCTGGCCGGGGTTTGCCCCACGGCAGCTCAGCTCCGTGGTGGCCAGCCAAATCGACCTTCATGCTGCTTACGGGGGGGTGGTGCCGGAGGTGGCCTCTCGTCAGCATGTGGAAACTCTGCCCTTTGTGCTAGAGGCTGCTCTGCAGCAGGCCGGATTGGAGGTGGCCGAGGTAGATGCCATTGCCGTAACCTGTGCACCGGGCCTGGTGGGATCCCTGCTGGTGGGGCTGATGGGGGCCAAGACCCTGGCTTTGCTCCACGACAAGCCCCTGATCGGGGTGCACCATCTGGAGGGCCATCTCTTTAGCGGCTTTTTGGCCGAGCCCGATCTGCGCCCCCCCTGCCTATGCCTTTTGGTGTCGGGGGGCCACACCAGCTTGATCTGGATGAAGGACTACGGGCAGTACCAGACGGTGGGTCGCACCCGCGACGATGCTGCCGGCGAAGCGTTTGACAAAGTGGCGCGGCTGCTGGGGCTGGGCTATCCGGGGGGACCGCAGATTGACCGCTGGGCTCAGCAGGGGGATCCGCAGCGCTTTCCCCTGCCCGAGGGCAAAGTGGAGCATCCCTACGACACAAGCTTCAGTGGCCTGAAAACGGCGGTGTTGCGCCTAGTCCAGCAGTTGCAGCAGCAAGGCCAGGAGTTGCCCATTGCCGACATTGCCGCCAGCTTCCAGGCCTGTCTGACCCATGTGCTCACCGAAAAGGCAGTGGCCTGCGCCGAGGCGCTGGGCCTCTCGACGCTGCTGCTGACGGGAGGGGTAGCTGCCAATCGGGAGCTGAGGGCCCGCCTCACAGAAGCAGCCCGGCAAAGGGGGTTGCGGGTGGTGATCCCGCCTCTAGCCCTCTGCACCGACAATGCCGCCATGATTGGGGCAGCTGGGCTCTGCCACTGGCTGCGGGGGGAGGTCTCGCCGCTGGAGCTGGGGGTAGCCTCGCGCATGCCCCTAGAAGGGATCCCTTCCCTCTACCTGGGTGGGGGCGGAGCTCACAGAGAAGAACAGACGGGATCCGCCGCCCTCTGACGTTGCCTCACCTCAAGGTAGATGAGCAGCGCGTTGATGTCGGCGGGGTTGACACCGCCGATGCGGGCCGCCTGGCCCACGGTTAGCGGGCGCACCGCCGAGAGCTTATCCCGCGACTCTTTGGAGAGGGTGGGGATGGAGTGGTAGTCCAGATCGGGGGGCAGAGGGCGGTGGTACTGCTTGCTCACCTGCTCAATTTGGCTCTGCTGCCGCTGGATGTAGCCGCTGTATTTGACGGCAATTTCCGCTGCTTCCTGCTCAAAGGGATCCAGCTCCGCATCCCCCAGCCCCAGTTCCAGGAGATGGGAGTAGTGAATCTGGTTGCGGCGCAAGATCTCGGCCAGGGTGGCGGATCCCTTGATCCCCTGCCCCGTCAGTTGGCTTAGTTGGATGCCGGCCAGGTCGTGGGCCTTCACCCGCTGCGTTTCCAGGCGCTCGATTTCTGCGGCAATGCGCGCTTGCTTGGCTTGGAACAGGGCCCAGCGCCGGTCATCGATCAAGCCCCATTCTCGCCCCAGGGGGGTGAGCCGTTGGTCGGCATTGTCGGAGCGCAGGATGAGGCGGTATTCGGAGCGGCTGGTGAGCATGCGGTAGGGCTCCCGCAGTTCTTTGGTGCAGAGATCGTCGATGAGGGTGCCGATGTAGCTGGACTCCCGCGGCAGGGTGACCAGGGGCTTGCCTTGAACCAGGCGGGCGGCGTTGATCCCGGCTATGAGCCCCTGAGCTGCCGCCTCTTCGTAGCCGGTGGTGCCGTTGATCTGGCCGGCGCAAAACAACCCCTGCACCTTTTTGGTCATCAGAGTGGGGTAGAGCTGGGTGGCCGGCAGATAGTCGTATTCCACCGCATAGGCAGGCCGCAGCATGACGCACCGCTCCAGGCCAGGCAAGGAGCGCAACATCTGGATCTGGATTTTCTCAGGCATCCCCGTGGAGAACCCCTGGATGTAGAGCTCCGGCAGATCCCGCCCTTCCGGCTCAATAAAAATCTGATGGCTTTCCTTGTCGGCAAAGCGGACAATCTTGTCTTCGATGCTGGGGCAGTAGCGGGGCCCTTTGGCCTCCACCCAGCCGCCATAGACAGGGGTTTCGTGGAGATTTTCCCGGATGATGCGGTGGGTCTCTGGGGTGGTGCGGGTCAAGTAGCAATCCATCTGCTCCCTTGGCACCCACACCTCGGGGTCGAAGCTAAACCAGCGCACATCGGGATCCCCCGGTTGCCGCTCCATGACCGAAAAATCCACGCTGCGCCGATCCACGCGGGCAGGGGTGCCGGTTTTCAGCCGGCCCGTTTCAAAGCCCAGTTGGCGCAGGGTGTCGGTCAGCCCTTCCACGGCAAATTCCCCTGCCCGTCCGGCAGCTTGCCAGTGGCGACCAATCCAGATGCGCCCCCCCAAAAACGTGCCGGTGGTCAGGATCACCGCCCGACAGCCGAAGATGGTGCCGAAATGGGTGACCACGCCCACCACCTCGTCGTTGCGCCCCAACACCAAATCGGTGACAGTGCCCTCGCGAATCGTCAGGTTAGGCTGGTTTTCCACCACCGAGCGCATCACCCGCGCATATTCCCTTTTGTCGGTTTGCGCCCGCAGCGCCCACACCGCCGGCCCCCGCGAACGGTTGAGCACCCGCTTTTGCAAATAGGTGCGGTCGGTGATTTTGCCCATCTCGCCGCCGAGGGCATCGATTTCGTGCACCAGCTGCGATTTGGCCGGGCCGCCGACGGCGGGGTTACAGGGTTGCCAGGCGATCTTGTCCAGATTCAATGTCAGCATGAGGGTGTTGCAGCCCAGCCGCGCTGCTGCCAACGCTGCCTCGCAGCCGGAGTGCCCCCCGCCGACCACCACCACATCGTAGTGATCGAGAAAATCAATGCTGTCCCGTCCAACTCTGAGCATAGGGTGGCAATTCCAAAATGAATAGCCGGGATCCCCGGTCTTTTAATTTTCAGGTTATTTCAGCTCGCTTATCCAGCTTAGCGATGGCGGCAACGGATAGGGTTATTTGCGACCGGCCTGAGGCAGGCAGAGCAGTAGGGAAAGTTTTCTGTTGCCCTGGGAAATAAAGTTGGGTAGAGGCTCAGCTAGAAATCGCAGGAGCCCCGCACTGTACCCGTAGGGTCAGTGTCGGGAGGAATGCGGAAGTTATGATAGAACCATGACCCAAGTCCTGACCGTCTCCTGCAAGCTCAAGGTGTCCCAGTCGCAAGCTGCAAAGTTGGATGCGACAATGGATGCCTTTGTGCAGGCCTTGAACTGGGTCAACCAAAACACACCAGAAAAAGTAGTCAACGCAGTCAAACTCCAGTCCCTTTGCTATTACCAGATTCGCGCTCGGTTTGGCTTGTCCAGTAATCTGGCCCAGCAGGTCTGCAGACGGCTGGCCGGTGCCCGTAAAGTTGCCCAACAGAAAAACCGTCCGGTCAAAGCGTTCAAGAGAGGCTTTGCGACCTACGATGCCCGTATCTTTTCGTTTCGCGAGAAAGACTGGACGGTGTCGCTGACCACCGTTGGGGGTCGAGAGCGCTTTGAGCTGGCGATTGGCCGCTACCAGAGAGAACGGCTGGCGGGCTCCAATCCCAAATCTGCCACTCTGGTCAAGCGTAAAGACGGCTCCTACTCTATTCAGATCTGTGTGGAAACGGAGCCATCCCCACCGCAACGCACGGGCAGAGTGCTGGGGGTGGACTTGGGAAGGACAGATATTGCCCATACGTCAGAAGGGGATAACTGGAATGGACAGCAGTTGAACCGAATCCGAGACCACTACTCCCGGTTGAGGGCGGTACTTCAACGCAAAGCCAGTAAGGGCACCCGCAGTTCGCGGCGCAGATGCCGTCAACTGCTGCAACGGCTGTCTGGCAAGGAGAGACGCTTTCAGGCGTGGGTCAATCATCGCATCTCCAAAGCTATTGTCTCTAGGGCAAAGGCGACAAATAGCGCTATTGCTCTGGAAGACTTGACAGGGATTCGGGAAAGGGTCAATCAACAACCCCGCAGCAAAGCCGAAAGGCGCAGGGCCAACAGTTGGGCGTTTTATCAACTCCGTCAGTTTCTGGAATACAAGGCGAGGGCTGCAGGGGTTTCTCTGATTCTTGTGCCGCCTGCTTACACGTCGCAGACCTGTCACCGGTGCTTACACATCCACCCTGAGCAGGGCAAGTCCTACCGCAGTGGCAAGTCGTTCAAGTGTGGGCACTGTGGATGGGAAGGAGATGCGGATTTGAATGGTGCGAATGTGATTGCGCTTTTGGGGGCTGTCGTAAACCAGCCTAGAGGTTCGGGCCTGTTTTGTTCTCTGGTAGAGCAGAGCAGGCTCAGGGCTACTGAAAGCCCGCTCCGTACCGCTTTAGCGGTCGGAGTCGGGTAGTTTACTTCCCAGCCTAAGTCACCTGATTGAAGAGTTGAAGAGACCTCAGGGCGCTGGGATCAGCTCCCCCAAGGCTGCCGATAGCAGGGGATCCCAGAGGAAAGGGCAGAGTCGCCCAAGGGATGTTGCGGCTCATACAAACACCAGACAGCCCGCCTGAGAGAGCCAAGCACCGATTCCATTATCCTCAACCGGATCTAATCCAGACTATTTTAGTCGGGTTTAGTTGACGCGGCAGATTGCGGGTGATAAGATTCCCCCCAACGATAGGTAAGTTCAATCCAGCGCCCACCCTTTCCTTCACCTTGAGGCTGCCCATGTCCCAAACTCTTTCCGAACGCCCGCTCAGCCCTGCCGATTCCCCGTTGACCTCTGCCTTGCACAGCTCCAAGGTGGGCTTCAGCCGTTTGCGCTGTCGGGAGTGTGGCGCCGAGTATGAGCCGGTCGCCAAGCATGTTTGTGAGCTGTGTTTCGGCCCCCTCGAAGTGGCTTATGACTACGACTGGCTGAAGCGCACGGTTAGCCGTCAGAGCATCCAGGCCGGGCCGCATTCCATCTGGCGCTATCGGCCTTTTCTGCCGGTGACTTCTGAGAAGCCCATTGATGTGGGCACGGGCCTGACCCCTCTGATCAAAGCGGAGCGGCTGGGTCGGCGGCTGGGATTGAAAAATCTTTACATCAAGAACGATGCCGTCAACATGCCCACCCTCAGCTTCAAGGATCGGGTGGTGTCGGTGGCGCTGACCCGCGCCAAGGAGCTGGGTTTTACCACCGTTTCCTGCGCCAGCACGGGCAATCTGGCCAACTCCACCGCTGCTATTGCCGCCCACGCCGGCTTGGACTGCACCATCTTCATCCCGGCGGACTTAGAAGCGGGCAAAGTGCTGGGATCCCTGATTTACAACCCCACCGTTATGGCTGTAGAGGGCAACTACGACCAGGTGAACCGCCTCTGCGCCGAGGTGGCGGATCGCTACGGCTGGGGCTTTGTCAACATCAACCTGCGCCCCTACTACTCGGAAGGCTCCAAAACCCTGGCCTACGAGGTGGTGGAGCAACTGGGCTGGCAACTGCCGGATCAGGTAGTGATCCCGCTGGCCTCGGGATCCCTGTACACCAAGGTTTACAAAGGCTTCCAGGAGTTTGTGAAGGTGGGGCTGGTGGCGGATAAGCCGGTCGCCTTCCACGGGGCACAGGCGCAGGGATGTTCGCCCATTGCCCAGGCGTTTCGCGAGGGGCGGGATTTTGTCAGCCCTGTTAAGCCCAATACCATCGCCAAATCCATCGCCATCGGCAACCCTGCCGACGGGATCTACGCCCTGGAGATCGCCCGCAAAACCGGCGGCCAGATCGAGACGGCTGCCGATCCGGAGATTGTTGCCGGCATCAAGCTTTTGGCCGAGACCGAAGGCATCTTCACCGAGACTGCCGGCGGCACCACCATTGCCGTGCTCAAACACCTGGCAGAATCCGGTCAAATCGATCCGGAGGCGGTTACAGTAGCCTACATTACCGGCAACGGCCTGAAGACCCAGGAGGCGGTTCAAGCCCACGTAGGCCATCCGCTGGTGATCTCGCCCAGGCTGGAGAGCTTTGAACAGGCTTTGGAGCGCGCCCGCACCCTAGAGCGGCTGGACTGGCAAGAGGCATCAGTATGAACTCGGTTTGCAGGGAAGACCCTCTCCATTGCCTCTTAACAGAATCTTAATGAAGAACTGTTAAGATCCCTGGCGTAGACCTATTGGCTCAGGAGCTTTGCACAATGCCTATCTTTCCTTCTGTTCAACGCCTTGTTCGCCGTTGGATCCCGTTGGCGGCTGTAGTGGCCCCGCTTGTCTTTGCTCCTGCGGCCCAGCCTCAAGGGCTAAACACCATTGCCGTTGAGCTGGAAACTTTGCCCAGCAGCTACTCGACGCTGGCGGCAGCTTTGCGGGCGACGGGCCTGAATACGGCGTTGGCAGGGCCGGGGCCGTTCACGGTCTTTGCCCCTTCCGATGTGGCCTTTGGGCAACTGCCGCCGGGTACGGTGGAGACGCTGTTGCAGCCGGCCAGCCGGGCTCAGCTCACCCGCATTCTCACGTATCATGTGGTGCCGGGGCGGATTACCTCGTTTGACCTGCGGCCCGGCCAATCGACCACTCTGACCACCTTGGCAGGGCTGCCGCTGCAGGTACAGGTGGGATCCGATGGCAGCATCCGGGTCAACGGGGCTAACGTGAACCTGGCGGATATTCCAGTTTCCAACGGCGTGATTCACGGCATCGATGGGGTGCTGCTACCCTAGTTTTTTGATGTTGGTTAATGGACGAGGCATTGGGCTATGGCAGTCAAGGTGCTGATTCCCAACACGCTGCGGGCGCTCACCCAGGATCAGGGGGTGGTGAATTGCGAGGGATCCACCATCCGCGAATTGTTGGATGCTTTGGAACAACGCTGTCCGGGGATTAAGGCGCGGCTGTGCGATGAGAAGGGGGAATTGCGCCGCTTCGTCAACTTTTATGTGAACAGCGAAGACATTCGCTTCCTCAAGGGATGTGACACCCCTCTGCAAGATGGGGATGAGGTGAGCATCGTCCCTGCCGTTGCTGGGGGCTGAGGGCTGCCAAGCCTGCCGTGGACGCTGTGGAGTGGTTGAGCCAGCCGGCCCCGCTGGTGGCACCTGCCTTGCTGGGCATGGTTCTGGTGCGGCAATTTGCCGATGGGCTGCAGGTGCGGGCCCAGATCGTAGAGACGGAGGCCTACACGGCTGGGGATCCGGCCTGCCATGCCTACCGCCGCAAGACCCAACGCAACCAGGTCATGTTTGGCCCGCCAGGGCATCTCTACATCTATCGCATCTACGGCCTCTACCACTGTCTAAATATCGTTACCGAGCCAGAAGGGATCCCGGCGGCGGTTCTGATCCGGGCAGCTCAGTTGGATCGCCTGCCAGACTGGATCCCGGCCAACAAACAGAATCAGCCAGCACGGGCGGCGGCGGGGCCGGGCCTGCTCTGTCAAGCACTGCGCATCGACGGATCCCACAACGGCTGGCGGCTAGAGCGGGCGGAAGCCGGCCAGGAAGGCATTTGGCTGGAGGGATCCCCCTCTTGGCAAACGCAGTTGTCCATCGTCCAAACCACCCGCATCGGCATCACCCAAGGAGCCGAGATCCCCTGGCGCTGGTACATTGGTGGACATCCGGCGGTGTCGCGCTATTAGTGGGGGCAGGCGGACAATGCTCGCAGAAGGCAGTGGCCAAAGGACTCCGTCCCGCTTACGCGAACGGCAGGGGCTGCCTGGGCTGGTCAGCGGGGTTGTGCTGCTCTTGCTGGGGTTGCCCGCGTTGGCCCAGCCTGTTCCAACTTTTCCAGGACTCTTGACGATGCAAGCCCAGACCCACTCCACCTATCGCACCGGGTTTCAGCGCTGGCGGGCGGGAGAAGCTCAGGGGTTTCAGGACTGGTCAACCCAAGGGATCCGCCTGAACGCCCAAGGGCAATTGGTCTTGGATCCAGAGGGTTTGCGGCAAGAAGTCAGCCTTGAAGAGCCTGAGGTGGCGCTAAGGACTCCGTCCCGCTTACGCGATAATGCTCCGCACCGCTTACGCGAACGGGGGCGCCCTTTCTATCCCCTTGGCCCCTACTGGGTGGGAGAAGCCACCAGCCCAGCAGTCCCCACCAGCTTCCCTATGGTCGGGGCAATCGCTTCCTGGAATGCCACCACGCCCCCCGGCACCTGGTTGGAACTGTGGATTCGGGCCAAGCTTTCAGACCGCTGGACAAAGTGGTATCACGGCGGGGTATGGGCTGCGGATCCCTTGACTCTGGCCAGCCACTCAGTGCAAGGACAAGGGGATGAGGATGGCAACCTGTACACGGACTTGCTGGTGCTCAAGGATACCCTCAACGGAGCAGAAGCCTTCCAGGTCAGGGTGCGCCTGTTCACGCAAGAGCCAGGCCGTTCTGCCGTTGTGGATCAGGTGGCAGTTGCCATTTCCAACGAGCCGGTCAGGCCCAGCCGCCTATCCCCTGGGGATCCCAGCCGCTGGGGCAAAATCTTGGATCTGCCTTGGTGCTCCCAGATGGTGTACCCCGATGGGGGAGAGGTCTGGTGTAGCCCCACCTCTTTGGCGATGGTGATGGCCTACTGGAAGCGGGATCCCCGCCCCTGTGAGGTGTTGGTGCGCGCAGCAGTGGCCGGTGTGTATGACCGGGTTTACCAGGGCCATGGCAACTGGGCTTTCAACGTCGCCCATGCTGCCGAGCAGGGTTTGTCCGGCGTGGTGGCGCGGCTGGAGAGCTTGGCTCAAGCAGAAGCCTGGATCGCGGCAGGGGTTCCGGTGATCCTCAGCTATGCTTGGGGTGAGGGAGAACTGGAAGGGGCGCCGATCCCCAAAAGCAAGGGTCATTTGGCGGTGCTGGTGGGATTTGATAGCCACGGGGATCCCATCGTCCACGATCCGGCGGCCAAAACCAACGAAGAGGTTCGCCGTACCTACCGCCGCGAACAGCTGGAGTCCTTGTGGCTGGAGCACTCCGGGGGTACCGTCTACTTGATTCATCCGCGAGAGTGGCCTGTCCCCACTCTATAGCCGAACCGGGCGAACGCGGGCAGCATCGACTTACAGCGCTACCGCTATGGCCTGGATGATTTCCTGGCCGCTGAAACTGCTATCTGGTCTTTCGGTGGGGATTTGAGTAAGGATAGATGGAGTGAGGAGTGCGACTCACCTGCGGGTGAGGATGGTTGGTCATGAATAGGAATGCGGTTCAGGGGCCAAGGCATTGGTCGAGGTGGCTCCTGCGGCAGAGAGGGTGCTGGGCAATTCTCGCCGGTTTGTACGCTGATGAAGGTAAGCGTGGGGGTTTGGGTTTCCGCCATTTCCCAGTTTGTGGGAGGGGATGAGCTGCATCATGCCACGACGGGCTTCCCTGACACCGCCACCTTGGCCTGCGCTGAGTGCCTTGGTGCTGGCTCTCTCGGGCTGTGGCGAGCTTTCTTCTTCTAGTCTGTCTCCCAGCGTTGTTCCCCCTGCGGCCCTACAGCCGGTTTTAACTCCAACTCCTCTCCCTCCCTCCCCGCTTTCTCTGACTTTCGAGCAAGCCCGCCAGTCCGGCTTGTCGGTGCCCAGCAACCGCATCGTTCTGCTGCTTCAGGAACAGGGATCCGATCTGGTGGCCCAGCTACCGGCCTCAGAGGTGGATCGCTGGCTGGCCCGCACCCCCACCTGGCCAGGGGTGGAAGGGATCGACCTGAGCATTACCCTGGGCACTTATCGCCAAACCGCCACTGCCCCTCTGCGCCTGGGGCAACCGGCCACTTTCACCTTCACCAATCCTCCCGCCGGAGAAGCGGAGCTCAGCGCCATCGCCTATCGGGGATCCACCACTCTGGCGCAGGGGAAGGGATCCCTGACCCTTTCTGCCCGCTCTGGGAGTTCTGGCGGTGCTAACCGTCCTCCCCAAGACACAGAGCGTCAGCGTCGCCTTTCGATGTTGGTGCTCTCTGAGGTGGGGGTACCGCTGCTGCACACCAGCTCGGCAGCGCCCACCCTTGGCCAGCCGTTGCTGCTCTCAGGGGAAAATTTGGAGCGGGTGGAAACGGTTCTCTTTGCTGCAGCAGCCAATCCCGAGCGCATCCTGAAGGGGGAAATTCGCTCCCGCAGCGGTGACCGTTTGGTGGTGATGCCGCCTTCTTCTCTTTCCGGCTCAGTTTGGGTTGCTGTTGCGGATGCTTCCGGGCAAGGGTTGGGCACTCTGGTCTACGATTGGCCTGCCGCTACTCCTTCCCCCAGCCCCTCTCCCACCCCCACTGCTCCGGCAGCATCGGCCTGGGTGGTGGAAACTTTGCTGGATGGCCGCACCTCGCCCGCGGCAGATCCTGTCGGCAACGCCCCTGATAACACCGGCACCGAGTCCAGGATCTACCTGCAGCAAATCAGCGGCATTGCTGTGGATCCTGAAGGAGCCTTCTATTTAGCCGATAGAGCCCAGCACCGCATCTTCCGGCTGTCTCCAGAGGGGGAATTGGAAGTTTGGGCCGGCACAGGCCAAGCAGGCCGCCGCGACGGAGCAGCCAATCAAGCTCAGTTTGACTCCCCACAGGGGCTGCTCTGGGATCCCAAGGGGGGATTGTGGGTGGCCGACAGCGGCAACCATTGCCTGCGCTATATCAACCTGCAACGACAGGTGAGCACCTTTGCCGGCACTTGTATAGCCGGATACCGAGATGGGGGGCTTGACCGAGCTCAGTTCCGGGAGCCATCTGGGCTGGCTTTGGGTTCAGATGGCAGCCTCTACGTTGCCGACCGCGCCAATCGCCGCATCCGCCGCATCACCCCTGCAGGTGAAGTGACCACGGTTGCCGGCACCGGCCAGCCGGGATCCGTCGATGGCCCAGCAGAACAGGCCCAGCTCCTGCAGCCCACGGCTCTGGCGGTGGATAAGGAGGGGAACCTCTGGATTGCCGATGGACATCGCCTGCGCCGGCTCTCTGCTGGCGGACGAGTGACCACCCTCTCCGGGGCAGAGCCAGGCTATCGGGATGGCCCCCTGGCAGAGGCCCGTTTTCAAACCCTGGGGGGGCTGGCCTTCGATGCGGCAGGCAACCTCTGGGTGGCCGACCGAGATAACCATCGCATTCGTCGTCTTCAGCCTGGGGGACAAGTTTCCACCTTGGCCGGACAGAATCAGCGCGGTTGGCAGGATGGCCCCACCTCGGCAGCCCGGTTTGAGCAGCCTGCCGGCTTGGTAGTCTTAGCGGATGGCAGTGTGGTGGTGGTGGATGCCGGCTTGCCGGGCTTGCGTCGCATAAGCCGCGTTGCTTCTGGGCCTGTCACCCCAAGCCCTGGGGGATCTCTGTAGGCTCTTGACAGGCCGCCGTCTCTCAGGTTTCACAGGGATCCCCATCTACTCAATCACCACACTCTTCGGGCCGGCGTTCACCTCTGGGCGACCCTGATTGAAGTTGGCCAGGAAGGTGTCTGGATCTTTGAGGCTGAAGACCAGCTTTTTGCAGGGCACTTGCAGCCCCACCGGCCCCAGCAACGGAATAAAAAGAGGCTTTTCCTGCACCAGTGGAATGGCAATTACCCCTTGGGTGCTGGTGACCGGGCCAACGATCCCCTGAAAATCGGTGCGCACGCCCACCCCGTAGTACCAGGGCCAGGGAAAGCGCTCCCCTCGCCCCAACTCGCTCAAGGAGAACGTCTCGTTGAACAGGCTGCCCGCCCGCACAATGAGCTTGTCTTGCAGCAGATCGACATAGGCCGCCTCGCTACTCACCCCAAACAGAGCCAGCGGCAAACTTGCCAGGGGATTGGAGTCGATGGCCATGTAGTAGCGCATGAGAGATCTCCGATTTTACAGATGGGCGACTAGGTGAGCCGCGGCCCCCAGCCTTGCCAATTATAGAAAATCTTCCCCGTTGCCAGACTGACCAAAAGGGATCCCATCTGCCCATTAGCTAACCGAGTATGATGGGTTGCTTGGAGCGTCCTTTGAGGACTCCGTCCGAATAGCGCGAACAGCAAGCCACTGGCCAGCGAGGAAAACAGGATGGATCTGCGAGCCCTCATTCGCTTGGTGCCCGATTTTCCCAGACCCGGCATCCTCTTTCGGGATATGACCCCCCTGCTGCAGGATCCGGCAGGCTTCCGGGCGGCTATTGAACAGTTGGCCGCCGGCACCACCGGCATGGGATCCCTAGATTATGTGGTCGGCATCGAGTCGCGGGGGTTCATTTTAGGGGCTGCTTTGGCACAACACCTGGGCTTGGGCTTTGTCCCGGTTCGCAAGCCAGGCAAACTGCCGCCGCCGGTGCTCAGCCAGACTTACAGCCTGGAATACGGCCAAGACCAGCTCCAACTGCACGCCCACGCCCTGCGGCCTGGAGAGCGGGTGTTGATCGTGGATGATGTCATTGCCACCGGGGGTACAGCCGCTGCCACCGCCCAATTGGTGGCCCAGAGCGGCGCTGAGGTGGGGGGATTTGCCTTCTTAATCGAGCTGGCCTTTTTGTCCGGCTGCAAGGCTCTTCCCCCTGGGATCCCTGCCCATGTGGTGATGGTAGAGCATGACTCTAGTCAATAATAAGCTCAACTATACTGAAAATAATGTATAATATGTTCAGTACGGATTACTACCAGTTGATCTTTCTGT
>NZ_JBSSBO010000040.1:0-25206 GCF_054058915.1 Thermostichus sp. MS-CIW-41 | reverse complement strand
GTCGGAAGCAGGAACCCGCCGAGACGACTGCGCAAGGAGCCATCCATGCGTAGCGTGGTAGGAATCTCCGGCCTTCAGGCCGGGGAGGATGTCAACGCCTTCCGCATACCCGAATATCGGCTGGAAACTCAGGGGCAATCAATCGTGTTGATTAACTGGTTGATTAACTGGAGACATTCCCCTGGTGCTCCCACTGGATCCCTAGAACAAGGGTGTTAGCAGACCAGGGCTTGCTGCCGTTGTCGCTGTTGGCGTTCTAGAGCTTCAAACAGGGCTTGAAAGTTGGCTTCGCCAAAGCCTGTGGCTCCACCCAATCGTTGGATGACCTCGAAAAAAAACGTGGGCCGACCAAACAGAGGCTGAGTGAAGGTTTGCAACAACAGGGGGGGGTGTGGGGAATCAGAAGCAGGCAAGGTGGCATCCAAAAGGAGCTGCTGCTCCACCAAGTCGTGCCAGGAGATGGCGGGGGGCAACCCACCAGAACGGAGTATTGCTCCAGAAGCCAGCTCCCTTGCCAGGTTTGTGTAGTACTCCGGTGGCACCTGCAGAAAGTTTACGCCTCCCTGTCGCAGCCGGCGCACACTGGCGAAGACATCTGAGCTGTGCAACGCCGCATGTTGCAGGCCAGGGCCATGATGGGCATCCAAAAACTCCTGGATCTGGGAAGCGGCACAGGTGGGCTCGTTGATGGCCAACTGGATCCCGGCTTCAGGATCTCCCACCACCACACTTTCTAGGCCAGAGGTGTTGGTGCGGATGCTATAGCGATACAGAGACCGCCAACCCAGCACCTGCTCATACCAATCCGCCGCTGTCTGCAGGGATCCCTGCTCCACGTTCAATACCAGGTGATCCCAGTGGGAAAACAGGTTCTCCTCAGCAGGGGCTGAATCGGGGATCCCTGAGCTGGGGATCAAAGAATGCCTGAGTCCATAAGGAGTGCGCAGGCACAGAGCAGGGCAGCCTTCGTCTTCTGCCGGGATCCACTCCACTTGGGCTCCTCGCCTCTGCAAAAGCTCTGCCAAGCCCAACAGCTCTTGCTCCTCCACCGCCAAGGCCACATCCACCACCCCAGGCGAATGTTGCTGCAAATAGCGATCCACCTCATCCCCGGCGTGAGCCGGCTGAGATAGGCGCAAGCGCAGGGATCCCTGACGCAGACAGAGGGTACTGCCGAGCTGTCCTTCCATTCGGAAGCCCCAAACCTGACAAAAGTGTTCCTGCCAACGGGGCAGATCCCAAAGATAGAAGTGCAGGTGATGGATCCCTTGGACGATTCGATTGGACTGGTTCATAGAGCAAGGCACTGCTAAGGCAAAGGCCGAGTATCCTGACGTTCTCACGGCAACAGACGACCTGGGCCGTCCTACCTCAGCATAGGCCCGCCATTTGCCGATGGAAAAGCGTAAAACAACGTTAAGAAGATATTAAAACAGCATTAAAAAATAGGATGAAAATAAGATTAAAAAATCACGCAACCGAAAATATCCTCAGAGCGCAAGGGACTAAAATTAAATCAGGCGAGGTGTATTTAGAACGCCTAAAAAAGAAACAGAAGAGTTGCTAAAAGCCCTTCGTAGGATCCCTATAAGCCTTGCAGAGATCTATTGGTTCTTTAGCTCTCTTTTGGAGCCTGCGTGGGGCAAAGGCCGGGGTGCTGCCTCGCCCTGTCGATAGATTATCAGGCGTAATAGCCGGGAGGATTGTTATGGTTGCCAGTGTGCAGCGTTCTGTAGCATCACCTACAGAATTGAAGGCGGAACCAAGGACAGGATCCAACGCAGCCGGTCAAAAAGTTTTGAGCGATTTTGCGCCGGGATCCTGGCAGCGCTCCATCGACGTCAGAGACTTTATTCAGCGCAATTACACCCCCTACACCGGTGATGAAACCTTCTTAGCTGCAGCCACCGAGCGCACCCAGCGGCTGTGGGCCAAGGTCAAGGATTTGATGGCTCTGGAGCGAGAGCGAGGGATCCTAGATGCCGATACCGCTGTTCCCTCTACCATCACCAGCCACGCCCCTGGCTATATCGACCCAGAGCTGGAACAGATTGTGGGGCTGCAGACGGACAAACCTCTGAAGCGGGCCATCATGCCCTTTGGCGGCATCCGCGTGGTGGAGTCTTCCCTCAAAGCCTATGGCTACGAGTTGGATCCCCGCACCAAGGAAATTTTTACCCAGTACCGCAAAACCCACAACGACGGCGTTTTTGACGCCTATACCGAAGAGATGCGCCGCTGCCGCCGCTCCGGGATCATCACCGGCCTGCCCGATGCCTACGGTCGGGGTCGCATCATTGGGGACTACCGGCGGGTGGCCCTCTACGGGGTGGATCGGCTCATCGAAGACAAGCAGGCCCAAAAAGCCAGTCTAGACCTGGACACGATGGACGAAGAGACCATCCGCCTGCGGGAGGAGCTCTCCGAGCAGATTAAGGCCCTACAAGAGCTGAAAGAGATGGGATCCCGCTACGGGTTTGACCTGGGCCGTCCGGCAGCCAACGCCCGCGAAGCCATCCAATGGCTGTACCTGGCCTACCTGGCAGCCGTCAAGGAGCAAAACGGGGCGGCCATGTCCTTGGGGCGGGTGTCCACCTTCCTGGACATCTACATCGAGCGGGATCTGCAGGCCGGGATCCTCACCGAGGAAGAGGCCCAGGAGCTCATTGACCACTTTGTTATGAAGCTGCGCATGGTCAGGTTTTTGCGCACGCCCGAGTACAACGAGCTATTCAGCGGGGATCCCACCTGGGTTACCGAGTGCATCGGCGGCATGGGCCTGGATGGGCGGCCTTTGGTTACCAAAACCAGCTTCCGCATGCTGCATACCCTCTACAACCTGGGGCCGGCGCCCGAGCCCAACTTGACCGTGCTCTGGTCGGAGCGGCTGCCGGAAGCCTTCAAGCGCTACTGCGCCAAGGTCTCCATTGAAACCAGCTCCATCCAGTACGAAAACGACGACTTGATGCGCCCCTACTGGGGGGATGACTACGGCATCGCCTGCTGTGTGTCGGCCATGCGCATCGGCAAGCAGATGCAGTTTTTTGGAGCGCGGGTGAACTTGGCCAAGTGCCTGCTCTATGCCATCAACGGCGGTCGGGATGAGATCTCCGGCGAGCAGGTGGCTCCTGCTTTCGCCCCCATCACCGCCGATGTCCTGGACTACGACGAGGTGTGGCCGCGCATGGCGCAGATGATGGCCTGGCTGGCCAAAACCTACGTCAACACCATGAACATCATCCACTACATGCACGACAAGTACTGCTACGAGCGCCTGGAGATGGCCCTGCACGACCGGGAGGTGCTGCGCACCATGGCCTTTGGGTTGGCCGGCCTGTCGGTAACAGCCGACTCCCTATCCGCCATCAAATACGCGCGGGTACGGGCCATCCGGGATGAGCGGGGCCTAGTGGTGGATTACGCGGTGGAGGGCGACTTCCCCAAATACGGCAACAACGACGACCGAGTTGACTCCATTGCGGTGCAACTGGTGCAGACCTTCATGGCCGAGCTGCGCAAGCACAAGACCTACCGCAATGCCATCCCCACCCAGTCCATCCTCACCATTACCTCCAACGTGGTCTACGGCAAGAAAACCGGCAACACCCCCGACGGGCGGCGAGCGGGCGAGCCCTTTGCCCCAGGGGCCAACCCCATGCATGGCCGGGACACCAAGGGGGCGGTGGCGTCGCTGGCTTCGGTGGCCAAGCTGCCCTACGACGACGCTCTGGATGGGATCTCCAACACCTTCTCGATTGTGCCGGCGGCCCTAGGTCGCACAGCGGAGGAGCGGGTTGCCAATCTAGTGGGGCTGCTGGATGGCTACATGCGGGATGGCGGTTTCCACCTCAACGTCAATGTTCTCAACCGCGAGACCCTGCTGCATGCCATGGAGCACCCGGAGCTCTACCCACAGCTCACCATCCGGGTTTCCGGCTATGCGGTGAACTTCATCAAGCTCACCCGCGAGCAGCAACTGGATGTCATTAACCGCACGTTCCATCAACACTGCTAAAAACAAGGCCGGGGATCCCTGAAGTCCGCCCATACCGGGGTCGATGGAAGGGATCCCCCATCGATAACCGAGGAGGCCCGATGATCATGACTGTTTGTAGCGCTGCGGATCTGGTCAGCCAGTATGCCTCAGGACGGCGCGATTTTCGGGAGATCGATTTGCAGGGGGCTGAGCTGCAGGGGATCCATTTGGCCGGTGCCGATCTCAGCTATGCCGATTTCAGTGGGGCCAACTTGGCGGGGGCTAATTTGCGGGGGTGCGATCTCAGTTTTGCCGACTTCAGCGGAGCTAACCTATCGGGAGCCGATTTGCGGGGATGTCTCCTCTTTGGCAGCAATTTCCGAGGGGCGCTCTTAGAAGGAGCCTTGTTGGATCACGCAGATTTCGATGCCTATACCCATTTCCCGAAGGATTTCGATCCCAAGGCCCACCGCCTGCACGGCATCACGGTGGATACCTCCGTGCCTAGCCCACACGACCCATCGGTCTGAGCTGGGTGGGATCCCCAAGCTGCCCTTTCGGCTTTTTATCCCCCTTTCTCCCTTCCAGCCAGGATAGCAGCGGTCTAGCTAAAAGACCCTAGGGATCTAAAAAAATCTAGTCCCAACCTAATCCAAAGAGAAATGGAAACTGTGTTCTATTTAACCTGAGTTAGCAATCTGGAAGAAAACCTCAAGATTGATTGATATTTTGCAAAAGTCATCCAGGATAAAAGTATGGATACCGTTATGAACCCCCTGACACCAATTGCTGGGCGCATTCACTCGGTGGAAACCTGTGGCACCGTCGATGGGCCAGGAATCCGCTTCGTAATTTTTACACAGGGTTGTCCACTTCGCTGTTTGTATTGCCACAACCCTGACTGTCGGGATCCGGAGGCGGGACAGCTTGTTACGGTTGAGTCTTTAATTGCCGAGATCCAACGTTACAAGAATTACTTGCGAGGGGGGGGAGTTACGGCTACCGGGGGAGAGCCTTTAATGCAACCCACCTTTGTAGCTGAGATCTTCCGTCGCTGTCATGAGTTGGGCTTGCACACGGCTTTGGATACTTCTGGCTATGGGCAACTGGAAGCAGCCAAGCCTGTGTTGGAGCATACAGATTTGGTGTTGCTGGATATCAAGTCTTATCTGCCGGAGCTGTATCGAAAGGTCACCGGCGTTTCGCTAGAACCCACTCTTAATCTGGCCCGCTATTTAGACCAGATCCACAAGCCCACCTGGATTCGTTTTGTGCTGGTTCCCGGCTTGACGGATCCCGAGGAAAACATTAAGGGTCTGGCCGAGTTTGTGGCCACCTTATCCAACGTGGAGCGGGTAGAAGTTTTGCCCTTTCACAAGATGGGGGAATACAAATGGCAGCAATTGGGATTGCCTTACACCCTTGCCGATGTCGATCCACCCACACCCGAACAGGTGAATCACGCCTTACAAATCTTTCGGGATCAAGGACTGGTGGCTATTTGACAATTCTGCAGTTGCGGCTTGGGTCAGCATAGCCAGGTCATGCTCAGATCCGAAGTGATTCACAGTTAATCTCTGCACCGTCTCCAGATTGGCCCTGAGCTGACTGGAATCCAAGTTGATCCCCAGGCTAACTTTACGGACTCTATGTGAACTGAAGAATACCCTAAGAGGAGGGATCCCCAATGGAAGTTTGCGTCACCTACCGCGATGGTGTTCAGTTCCAAGCGGAAAGCCGAGGGCACCGCATTCTCAGCGACCAGCCTTTGGACAATCACGGTCGAGATCAGGGAATGACGCCGCCGGAATGGTTTCTGGCTTCTCTGGGCGCCTGTGTTGGTTTTTATGCCGTCAAATATCTGGAAGCTCGGCAGTTGGATCCCAGTGGACTAGAGGTGGTGGTCACGGCGGAGAAAGTTGAGCATCCGGCTCGCCTAGACAACATTCACATTCGTGTAAAAACTGGGATCCCGCTGGACGGAAGGCATCAAAAGGGGCTGGAAAAAGCAGTTGATGCCTGCATCATTCACAATACGCTCACCCATCCCCCCACCCTGACCACCGAAATCCAAGTTCCTGCTCCTGTTGGCGCCTAGATTGCCATTCGGGTTATTCGACTATTTCCAACTATCCGATTGTCAATTGTTCCTATCGTCTAAGTCTTGATGAGTTTTGGAGGGATCCACCGATGCCAGTGACCCATCTAGCCGAGTTGGAAACCCTGATCCAACAGGTGAAGGCTGCTCAAGCTGAATATGCAACTTTCACCCAAGAACAGGTAGACCGGATTTTTCACAGAGCCGCTCTGGCTGCCAACAACGAACGGATCCCGTTGGCCAAGCTGGCGGTACAGGAAACCGGCATGGGTATTGTGGAGGACAAGGTGATCAAAAATCACTTTGCCTCGGAATACATTTACAACAAATACAAACACGAGAAAACCTGCGGGGTTATCGAGCGGGATGAGAGCTTTGGCTACGAGCGCATTGCTGAACCAGTAGGGCTTTTGGCAGGTATTGTGCCGGTAACCAACCCCACGTCAACGACCATTTTCAAGGCTCTGATCACCCTAAAAACCCGCAACGGCATTATCTTTTCTCCCCACCCGCGGGCTAAACAATGCACCATTGCCGCGGCCAAAGTGGTCAGAGAAGCTGCCGAGGCAGCGGGCGCTCCTGTGGGGTTGATCGGCTGGATCGATGAGCCCACCATCGAGCTGTCCCAGGCTTTGATGCAGCATCCTGAGGTGAAGCTGATCTTGGCTACCGGCGGGCCTGGCATGGTTAAAGCGGCCTACTCTTCGGGCCACCCGTCTTTGGGGGTGGGAGCGGGCAATACCCCGGCAGTGATCGATGCCAGTGCCGATATTCCCATGGCTGTCAGCTCGATTTTGTTGAGCAAGACCTTCGACAACGGCATGATCTGTGCCTCAGAACAGGCAGTGGTGGTGGTGGATGCCATCTACGAGCAGGTCAAGGCCGAGTTTCGCCATCGGGGGGCCTACATTTTGGATCTGGAACAAACCGAAGCCGTGCGCCGCATCCTTCTCAAAGACGGTCGCCTCAATCCGGCCATTGTGGGCCAGTCGGTGCAAACCATCGCCACCCTGGCCGGGATCCAGGTTCCCGAAGGCACCAAACTGCTGATTGGGGAAGTGGAGAAGGTGGGGCCGGAGGAGCCCTTCTCCTACGAAAAATTGGCCCCCATCTTGGCCCTCTACCGCGCCAACGATTTCCACAGCGCCGTAGATGTTGCTGTCCAACTGGTCAATTTCGGCGGGCGGGGACACACCTCTGTTTTGTATACAGATCCCGCCAATCGGGACGATATTGCCTACTTTGAAAATGCCCTGCAAACCGGTCGAGTCTTGATCAACACTCCCTCTTCACAAGGGGCCATTGGGGATCTCTACAACTTCAAGCTGGATCCCTCTCTGACTTTGGGCTGTGGCACTTGGGGAGGCAATTCGATCTCCGAGAATGTGGGGCCGCGCCACCTGCTCAACATTAAAACGGTAACCCAACGTCGGGAAAACATGCTCTGGTTTCGGATCCCGCCCAAGGTTTACTTCAAGCCCGGATGTCTGCCTATTGCTCTGCGGGAATTGGCCGGCAAAAAACGCGCCTTTTTGGTGACCGATAAGCCGCTCTTTGAGTTGGGCATATTGCATCCCATCACCCAGGTTTTGGATGAGATTCGCGTGAGCTGGGATGTGTACCACGATGTAGAGCCGGATCCCACCCTCAGCAACGTCAATCGCGGTCTGGAGCAGTTGCGCCAGTTTCAACCGGATGTGATTATTGCGGTCGGTGGGGGATCCCCGATGGATGCGGCCAAGGTGATGTGGCTGATGTACGAGCAGCCCCAGGTGGAGTTTGATGGCTTGGCGATGCGCTTTATGGACATCCGCAAGCGGGTTTACGAGCTGCCCCCACTGGGACAAAAAGCTCAGCTCATCTGCATCCCCACCACTTCCGGCACCGGCTCCGAGGTGACGCCCTTTGCCGTGGTGACCGATGACCGGGTGGGGATCAAATACCCGCTGGCGGACTACGCCCTCACCCCCACCATGGCCATTGTGGATCCGGATCTCACCCTCAAGATGCCCAAGAAGCTGACGGCTTACGGGGGTATCGATGCCCTCACCCACGCTCTGGAAGCCTATGTGTCGGTGATGGCCAGCGACTTTACCGATGGGCTGGCCCTGCAGGCCATCAAGCTCCTGATGACCTACCTGCCGCGGGCCTATGAAAAAGGTGCTGCAGATCCCGAAGCGCGGGAAAAAGTCCACTACGCCGCCACCATTGCCGGCATGGCCTTTGCCAACGCCTTTTTGGGGGTGTGCCACTCCCTGGCCCACAAGCTGGGATCCACCTTCCATCTGCCCCACGGCCTGGCCAATGCCCTGATGATTACCCACGTCATCCGCTACAACGCCACCGACGCCCCCTTTAAGCAGGCCATTTTTCCCCAATACCGCTATCCCAACGCCAAACACCGCTACGCGGAAATTGCCGATTACCTACAGTTGGGCGGGGCGGATGACGATGAAAAGGTCATGCGCCTCATCGAGGCCATCGAAGAGCTCAAGCGGAAACTGGGGATCCCGGCCACCATTCGCGAGGCCCTGGGGGAGAAAGAGCGGGAGTTTTACGACCGTCTGGAGGCGATGGCGGAGCAAGCCTTTGACGACCAATGCACCGGCGCCAACCCCCGCTATCCCCTCATTCAAGACATGAAGGAGCTGTACGTTTTGGCCTATCGGGGCTGCCGGGTGGATTCTGCTCTCTACCACCAGCCGGAACCAGTGTTGGCCTAAGGAGTAGGGTATGTGGCAACGACTGGATCCCAGTGTGGATATCTGGAGGGCCCGATCCCATCCCCTGAATCCCATTTTTCTGCCCCGTTCGGTGGCGGTGGTGGGGGCCACGGAGCGGGAGGGCAGCGTGGGGCGGACGGTGTTGTGGAACCTCATTAGCCACCCCTTTGGCGGCACGGTCTACCCGGTCAACCCCAAGCGGCACCAGGTGTTGGGGATCCGGGCCTACGAGCGGCTGTCCGCTCTGCCGGAGCCGGTGGATCTGGCCATTATCGCCATTCCGGCAGCGGGGGTGCCCAAGGTGGTGCAGGAGTGCGTAGAAGCCGGGGTCAAGGGCGCCATTGTTCTTTCAGCAGGCTTCAAGGAAACGGGCCCTGCTGGCTGGGAGCTGGAGAAGCAAATTCAGCAGACTATCCAATCGCGTCAGCGGGACGGAGTCCTTGGGAAGCTGCGCTTGATTGGCCCCAACTGCCTAGGGATCCAAAACCCTCACACAGGCTTAAATGCCACCTTTGCTGCCCAGATGGCCCGGCCCGGCAATGTGGGCTTCATCAGCCAAAGTGGGGCCCTGTGCACCTCGATCCTGGACTGGAGCCTGCAGGAAAATGTGGGCTTCAGCGCCTTTATCTCTCTGGGATCGATGCTGGATGTGGGCTGGGGAGACTTAATCGACTACTTGGGCGAGGATCCCCATACCCACAGCATTGTCTTGTACATGGAATCCATCGGGGATGCCCGCTCTTTTCTGTCCGCGGCCCGAGAGGTGGCCCTGAGCAAGCCCATCATTGTCATCAAGGCGGGGCGCACCCAGGCGGCAGCCCAAGCAGCCGCTTCCCACACGGGCTCCCTCACCGGCAGCGACGCAGTGTTGGATGCGGCCTTCCGCCGTTGCGGCGTGCTGCGGGTGGATCACATTGAAGATCTCTTCGACCTGGCGGAGGTGCTGGCCAAACAGCCCCGTCCTCAGGGCCCTCACCTGACCATCCTCACCAATGCCGGCGGGCCAGGGGTGCTGGCCACCGATGCCCTCATCCGCGCCGGGGGATCCCTGGCCCAGCTCTCCCCCCAAACCCTGGAGCAGCTTAACCAGCTCTTGCCCCCGCACTGGAGCCACGGCAATCCCATTGATATTTTGGGGGACGCAGATCCGGAGCGCTTTGCCCAAGTTTTGGAAGTGGTGTTGCGGGATCCCGGCAGCCAGGGTTGCCTGGTCATCCTCACCCCCCAAGCCATGACGGATCCCACGGCCACTGCCGAGAAAGTGGTGGAGACCTGGCGGCGCAGTGGATCCCGGCAGCCTATCCTGGCCAGTTGGATGGGGGGAGCTGGCGTGGATGCGGGCGAGCACATCCTCAACCAAGCCGGGATCCCCACCTACCGCTACCCGGATCAAGCGGCGCGGGTGTTCGGCTATTTGTGGCGATTTAGCTACAACCTCAAGGCCCTCTACGAAACCCCCACCCTGGCTCCCACCAGGCCAGTGGAGCAGGAAAAAGTGCAGCAAACCCTTGCCCAGGCGAGGCGGGAAGGCCGCACGCTTCTCACGGAGGTCGAATCTAAGGAAATCCTGGCCGCCTACGGGATCCCCGTGGTGCCGACGCGGGTGGCCGAGAGCCCCGAAGCAGCAGTGGAAGCTGCCGAGGCCATGGGTTACCCGGTGGTGGTGAAGCTCTACTCCCACACCCTCACCCACAAAACCGATGTGGGCGGCGTGCAGCTCAACCTGCCCGATGCTGAGGCGGTGCGCCGGGCCTTCGGGCAAATCCTCCGCAACGTCAGCGAGAAAGCGGGGCCGGAGTACTTCCAGGGGGTCACGGTGCAGCCGATGGTGGACACGGATGGCTATGAGCTGATCCTGGGGAGCAGCCAGGATCCCCAGTTTGGGCCGGTGTTGCTGTTTGGCAGTGGCGGACAACTGGTGGAGGTGTTTCAGGATCGCTCCATTGGCCTTCCCCCCCTCAACACCACCTTGGCCCGGCGTCTGATGGAAAACACCCTCATCTACAAAGCCCTCAGGGGGGTGCGCGGACGCCCAGCCGTCGATCTGGAGGCCCTGGAACAGCTCTTGGTGCGCTTTAGCCAACTGGTGGCCGAGCAGCGGGAGATTAAAGAGATCGACATCAATCCGCTGCTGGCTTCCAGCGAGGGCCTGCTGGCTTTGGATGCCCGCGTCATTTTGCGAACCGAGCAGGATCCCCAGGTGCCCTTGGCCATCCGCCCCTATCCCACCCAGTACATCTGGAGCTTCCGGGACGGCATCACCATTCGCCCCATTCGCCCTGAAGACGAGCCTTTGGTGATCGATTTTCACCGCCACGTCTCTGATTACAGCGTCTATCTGCGCTACTTCCACCCGATCAAATACAGCGCCCGCATCGCCCACGAGCGCCTTACCCGCATTTGCTTTAACGATTACGACCGCGAGATTGCCTTAGTAGCAGAAAAACAGGAGCCAGAGGCCAATCGCGTCAGCGGGACGAAGTCCTTAATCCTCGGCATCAGCCGCCTCTCCAGAAAACATGGCTTTCCCCAAGAAGCAGAGTTTGCCATGCTGGTGGCGGATCCCTACCAACGGCAAGGGATTGGCACAGAGCTGTTGACCCGCCTCATTCAGGTGGCCCGCTGCGAAGGGATCCAGCACCTCACCGGCGAGGTTCTTTGCGAAAACGAGGCCATGCGCCGCCTGTGTCAGCGGCTGGGGTTTCAGTTGCGCCCTTCTCCAGAGGATCCTGGCATTCTCAAGGCCACGCTGGATCTCGCTGTCGATGCGGCGATCCCCACCCCCTGTCCTGCCTAGGGATCCTTAAATAAAAACGGTTTGCCGACCGGCTTACCGTAGAATAGGAACAAGGGCCTGCTCCTTCCGCCTACAGCAAGCGGAGCCCCTCTGTCGGAGAGAGGCTGGGGGCGAGGGCGGCCCGAGGTTTTGAGGACGGCTATGGAGGTTACAAAGACAGGCGGGATCCAGAGGCTGCTGGCGAGCGGGGGACGGTGGCTGGGGATGGGATCCCTGCTGCTCTGCCTTCTGCTTGGCCTTGGCGGCTGTGGCCGAGGGGGAGGATTGCAGGGGGAAGTCAGGATCCTCCTCGCTTCTTTTGCGGTGACGCGGGATGCCTACCGGCAGATCATCCCTGCTTTTGAGGCCGATTGGCTGGCGAAAACGGGGCAACGGGTGCGCGTAGAAAGCAGCTACGGCGGCTCAGCAACGCAATCGCGGGCAGTTATTGACGGGCTGGATGCCGATGTGGTGGCCTTGGCCCTGGCTTTGGATGTGGAGCGCCTCGTGGCTGCCGGTCTCATTCAGCCGGGGTGGGAAGCCCGCACCCCCAACCAAGGGATCGTCACCCGCTCGGTGGCGGTGATTGTGACGCGGGAAGGCAACCCCCAGGGGATCCGCTCTTGGCCGGATCTGGCTCGGCCAGGCTTGCAGGTGGTTACCGCCAACCCCAAAACCTCAGGGGGCGCCCGCTGGAACTTTTTAGCCCTCTGGAGCGCTGTCCCTGAACCTCAGGCCCTGGCCTTCACCACCCAGGTCTACAAAAATGTCCGCATTTTGCCGCGGGACTCGCGGGAGGCCACCGATGTTTTTTTCCAGAAAGGGCAAGGGGATGCCCTGCTCACCTACGAACATGAGGTGATCCTGGCGGGCTTGCGCGGCCAATCCCTGTCCTATGTGGTGCCCGACCCCAACATTTCCATCGACAACCCCGTAGCCGTGGTGGATGCCAATGTGGATCGCAAAGGTACCCGTGCCGTGGCCGAAGCCTTTGTGGACTACCTATTCACCCCAGAAGCGCAGCGGGCTTTTGCCGAGGTGGGCTTTCGCCCGGTGGAGCCGACGGTGGCCCAAGAGTTTGCCTGGCGGTACCCTCCTGTTGAGAAGCTGGTTACCGTCGCCGACCTGGGAGGCTGGGAGGTTGTCCAAAGCCGCTTTTTTGCCGATGGGGCCTTGTTTGACCGCATCCAAGCTCAGTTGTAGGGAGTCTCCCTTGTTTTGGATCCCCGTTCAAGTTATCCTGGGAGCTGTATCAACGGTTTGTTGACAGGTTTACCGTAGATTAGCCGCGGGTTTAACTTCCCTCACCCTCTCCAGAAGACTCAGCCGGCAACCATCCAGCAACTTCTCAGGCAAACCACTAGCTAGGCAGAACCTATGGGTATCACCATCGAAGGGGTATCGAAGCGTTTTGGGCAGTTTCAGGCCCTTCACCCCACCGATCTCACCATTCCCACGGGATCCCTGGTTGCCCTCTTGGGGCCATCGGGTTCTGGCAAATCCACCCTGCTGCGCCTGATTGCCGGCCTAGAAAAGCCGGATACGGGGCGGATTTCCCTCACCGGGCGGGATGCTACCCATGCCAGCGTCCAGGAGCGCAACATTGGTTTTGTTTTTCAGCACTACGCCCTGTTCAAGCACATGACGGTGCGGCAGAACATCGCCTTTGGCTTGGAGATCCGCAAGGCTTCACGGGCCGAGATTCGGGCACGGGTGGATGAGCTGTTGGAGCTGGTGCAGCTATCGGGGTTCGGGGATCGCTACCCCTCCCAGCTTTCGGGGGGGCAGCGGCAGCGGGTGGCCCTGGCCCGCGCTCTGGCGGTGGAGCCGCAGGTGTTGCTGTTGGATGAGCCCTTTGGGGCCCTGGATGCCAAAGTCCGCAAAGAGCTGCGCAAGTGGTTGCGGCGCCTGCACGATGAGGTGCATGTGACAACGGTATTTGTAACCCATGATCAAGAGGAAGCCATGGAGGTGGCGGATCAGATCGTGGTGATGAACCAGGGGCGGATCGAACAGGTGGGATCCCCGGCAGAAATCTATGACCATCCAGCTACACCCTTTGTGATGAGCTTTGTCGGCCCGGTCAACGAGCTTTCTCCCCGCTCCCAACTCTTTTGCCAGCTTCCCGAGGTGCAGGCCGGCCCGCATCAGCTTTTTTTGCGCCCCCACGATGTGCAGATTGAGGTCAACCCCGGCAGCAGTGGTGTTTCTGCCCGCGTTAAGGAGATCATCCACCTGGGTCGGGAGATTCAGGCGGAGCTGATTCTTAGCGATGGCGGATCCCTGTGGGCCCATCTCAGCCGCGAGCAATATGCCAACCAACCCCTGCAGGTGGGGCAGCAGGTCTATGTGCGCCCCAAGGTGGTGAAAGCCTTTCCCGTCAAAAAAACCGAGATGACCGCAATGCCGGTGGGAGCTTGAGAAACGTTGCTGCAAGCTTTGTCTCAACTGTCTTGGCCGTGGCGGCTGACCCTGGGCTATCTCTTCTTGATGTTGATTCTGCCGCTGGCTGCCTTGATTGCCAAGTCCAGCAGCGTGGGCTGGGCGGAGTTTTGGCGGATCGCGACGGATCCCGTGGCCCTCTCCGCCTATGAAGTTACTTTTGTAACCGCGTTGCTGGCGGCCCTGATCAACGGCGTGATGGGCACTTTGACCGCTTGGGTGCTGGTGCGCTACGCCTTCCCCGGCAAAAAGCTTCTCGAGGGGTTGATCGATCTGCCGTTTGCTTTGCCCACCGCCGTGGCTGGCCTCACCCTGGCAACGGTTTACAGCAGCAACGGCTGGATTGGATCCCTTTTGGCCCCCTTGGGGATCCGCATCTCCTTTACCCGCTTGGGGGTGGGGGTGGCGATGCTGTTTATTTCTTTTCCCTTTGTGGTGCGGACGGTGCAGCCGGTGTTGCAGGAGCTGGAGAAAGATGTGGAAGAGGCAGCCTGGAGTTTGGGGGCTTCCCGCTTTCAGACCTTCCGGCGCGTGGTGCTGCCCCAGATTCTGCCGGCAGTGCTCACCGGGGTGGCCCTGGGGTTTTCCCGCGCCGTGGGGGAATACGGCTCTGTGGTGATCATCGCTTCCAGCATTCCCTTTCGGGACTTGATTGCGGCGGTGCTGGTGATTCAGCGGCTGGAACAACACGACTATGCTGGGGCAACCGTGATCGGAACGGTGATGTTGGGGATCTCTTTCCTGTCGCTGGTGGTAATTAATCTTCTGCAAGCCTGGGGAAGCCGCCATGAAACCTAAGGGGGTATCGGGTGTCAAGCCGGAGCCATCGACAAACCCTTGGCTGTCGGGCCTGTTGATCGGGATCGTCGGGCTTTACATCGCGCTGCTGCTCGGGATCCCGGTGGTGAACATCTTCTATCAGGCGTTTCGAGAAGGGATCCCAGCCTTTCTCCATCGCCTGACAGAGCGGGAGTTGCTCAGTGCCCTGCGGTTGACGGTGCTAACCGCCCTGGTCGTTGTGCCCCTCAATACCTTTTTCGGCCTCTGTGCTGCCTTGGCCATTGCTCATCGGCGTTTTCCGGGGCGGGCGCTGCTGCTGAGCCTGATCGATCTGCCCTTTTCCATTTCCCCGGTGGTGGCTGGCCTAATGCTGGTGCTCATCTTCGGGCGTCAGGGTTGGCTGGGATCCTGGAACTTGCGGGTTATCTTTGCATTTCCGGGCATTGTGTTGGCAACGGCTTTCATCACCCTTCCTTTTGTGGCGCGGGAAGTGTTGCCGGTGTTGGAGGAGGCAGGCACCGACCAGGAAGAAGCCGCCAAAACGCTGGGGGCGACCCCCTGGCAGATCTTCTGGAGAATCACCCTGCCCAACATCCGCTGGGGCCTTCTGTACGGCGTCATCTTGACCAATGCCCGCGCCATGGGGGAGTTCGGCGCTGTGGCTGTGGTTTCCGGCAACATCATTGGCCGCACCCAGACCTTGCCCCTGTTCGTGGAAGATGCCTACCGCAGTTATGCCACCGGCTCAGCCTATGCGGCGGCGGTGGTGCTCTCCTTGCTGGCGGTGGTAACCCTAGTGGCTAGGGAGTTCCTTGAGCGGGGATCCCATTCCCGCCGGATCTTTTGATCCGTCAGGGTGTGGATCAGACGGGCTCGGTGAGGATCTCTGGCAGACAAACCTTAGTGCCCCCCAGGCCGCAGTAGCCGCGCGGATTCTTGGCCAGATATTGCTGGTGGTAGTCTTCGGCGTAGTAAAACTCAGGCGCGTCTAAGATCTCGGTGGTGATCTGGCCGTAGCCGTGGGCGGTCAGGGCCTGCTGATAGAGATCGCGGGTTTTTTCCGCCAGCTCCCGCTGCGCCGGAGAATACACATAGATGCCGGAGCGGTATTGGGTGCCCACATCATTGCCTTGGCGCATCCCCTGGGTAGGGTCGTGATTTTCCCAAAACACCTTCAGCAGTTGGGCATAGCTGACCTGAGCTGGGTCGTAAACCACCCGCACCACCTCGTTGTGGCCAGTCAGGCCAGTACAGACCTCTTCATAGGTGGGGTTGGGGGTAAACCCGCCAGCGTAGCCCACCGCTGTGCTGAACACCCCTGGCACCTGCCAAAACTTGCGCTCTGCCCCCCAGAAGCAGCCCATGCCGAACATGGCCAGCTCCATGCCCTCGGGAAAAGGCGGCTGCAGCGGATGGCCATTGACAAAATGCCGATTCACGATCACCATCGGCTCGGCCCGGCCCGGCAAGGCTTCTTCCGGTTTGGGCAGGGACAGTTTCTTGCCAAGTTTGCCAAAGCCAAAGAGCACCATAGGGACAGCCCGATACATTCGTTAACACTTACCAGCCTAGCTCAGTTGGCTCCTCATGTGTTGGAAAAATCCTTGATCGGGTCAGCTCACCGATTCAAAAGCCCCCAGCCGCTTGGCCACTAGCAGATAAACGATCATGATCCCCATCGGCACAACCGTGAAGGCTGCCGCCAAGGGAATGTTGCCAGAGGTGCCCTGAAAGGCGAGAACTGCCTGCCCGATGAAATAGCTGGAATTGCCCAGAGAATAGGGCACCACAAAATCTCCTAGCGTTAAGGAAAAGGTAAAGACCGACCCGGCCAGGATCCCTGGCAAGGCGAGGGGAAGAGTAACATGGCGGAACGTTTGCCAACCCTGAGCTCCCAAATCTGCAGAAGCCTCAATTAAGCTATCAGGCACTCGCTCCAAAGCCGCCTGGATCGGCAGAATCATATAGGGCAGCCAAACATAGAGAAACACCAAGAAAATACCCAAGTTGGATACAGCCAGCGATGGCCCACCGATCCCGGGCAACTGCAAAATCTTTTCCACCCATCCCTGTAGGCCCACATGGGTGAGTAGATAGGTGAGGATCCCTTCTTTAGCCAAGATCAACTTCCAGGCATAAACCCGAATCAAATAACTAGACCAAAGCGGTAGGAGCACCAACAAATACAAAAAGCCCTTCCAGCGAGGAGAGGCCAGTCTGACCATGGTATAAGCCAGAGGAAAAGCCAACACAATTGCAGCTAGGGTCACTGCCAAAGCCATAGTCAAGCTGCGGACAAAGATATCCACGCTGGCAGGAGTGAGCAGCTCCCGATAGGTGGCCAAAGTCAACTTTCTCAGGATCAGGCCGGTAAAGGGATCCAGATGATAAAAACTTTGCAGCAGCAGCGCCAGCAGCGGCCCCAAGTAAAAGACCAGTAACCAAATGAGAGGTGGCCCCAACAGAATGGCAAGGATGAGCGTCGGGTGATGATAGAGGAATCCAAACAGATCGGGTTTATCGGTTATCTGAGTTGTTTTAGCCATGGCCAGGCAGGCATGAAGATCAGCTTTTCATTCCCTCTTTTTGGTGTTATTGGAATTGTAGGTCGACGAGCCAATAGAATTCAACAGAATTGGGATTGAGAAAGTGCGAACAGGCAAGAGGGATTGGCTTGTCTACACCTGCCGGCGGGTATCCTTTGAGGGAAAACGGCAATCAGAAGATGCCGGTATGGTCATTTCGACTCAAACTAGGACACTGCACCCACACCTAAAACATTGGTCGCGTCGTCGCGTCAGCGCTGCGGAGCAATAATGCATGGGGCCATAAGGCTTTTCTCGTATAGCCCAGGTGTCTCACTCTAGCCTAAACGACCATATCTTGCTTGGCGGGAAGTGGAGGGCCATCGTAGACAGGGATCCTTTGAACCTTTTGGGGGCATTGGGAGTCAGACAAAGCAAGGTTGAGAACAAGGGAGCGTCCTCTCGTGCAGGCGGCAAAGGATACATCCGATTGGGAGCTGATCCAGCGCTGCCTCAACGGCGACAGCCAGAGCTTTCGCCAACTCTACCGCAAATACCAGCAGTCGGTACGGAATATCCTCTATCCCTTGTGTGGAGCCGATCTTTTGGATGACCTGGTACAGGAAGTGTTTATTCGCGCCTGGAAAGGGTTGCCTCGGTTTCGCGGCTCGGCCCAGTTTTCCACTTGGCTGTATCGCATCTGCTGGAATGTGGCCTCAGATCAGCGACGGCGCTGCGCCCGGCAACACTCCCAAACCCAAAACCTGGCCCTCGGATCGGATATCGCTCACCCTGGCCCCGACCTGATGCACTTGCACTACCAACAGGCTCTACAGCGAGGCATGGCCCAGCTCAGCCCCGAACACAGAATGGTTCTGATTCTGCACGACCTAGAAGATCTGCCCCAGAAAGAAATCGCCGAGATTTTAGGGATCCCGGTGGGAACGGTGAAGTCCCGGCTGTTTCACGCCCGTGCCACCATCCGTCAACACCTACTTCAGGAGGGCATTACCCCATGAGTGAGCACCCCAACCCCCTAGCAGACGAGCGGCTGCGCCACTTTTTGCGTCAATATCGCCCCCTCCCTCCCCCTGCGGCCTCTGGGCTGGAGGAGCAGATCCTTCAAGTTGTGGCGACTCATCCACTTCATGGCCGGCTCAAGCACCCTTGGCGTTGGGTTGGCATCTCCCTTTTGGCGGGCGCTTTGCTGGGCTGGATTGGCTATCAGCGCTGGCAGGTACAGGTGGTGGCCCAGGAGACCGAAGCCCTAGAAAGTTTTTTGGTGAGCACTTGGGGAAGCTTGCTGAGCCCAGAGGGAACAGAAACCGAAACTTGGTGGATAGAACGCGATCCAGAGGGATCCTAAATCCATCAGCCTCACGAATATCCCCCTTCATTGACCATTACACCGCTGAGACTTCTGAGACCTTGGTCAGATTCTTAGAAAAAGCCTGCAAAGAACCATGAGAAATGCTTGGATTTGGATCCCCATTTTGCCACTCTACCTGGGATCCCTGGGTGAACCGGTGATGGGCCAACCCCGCCCCCTGCGAATGATGGATTTGCGCCGCCCCTTTGCTCGCAATTTGCGGGAGCTGAACCTCTCCGACGAGCAGTTGCGGCAATTGCAGCAGATCCGCCACCGCAAACAGGAAGAGTTGTTGGAGCGCATTTTGGAGTTGAGGGCAGCCCGCGGTCGATTGCGGGAGTTGCTGGTCGGCGATGCCCCTGAGTCAGAAGTGGCAGCTCAATTTCAGCGGGTACAACAGCTAAGCCAAGAAGTAAATGCCAAACGTTTTGAGGCAGTTCTGGAAATGCGACAGGTCCTCAGCTCAGAACAGCGGCAACACCTGCTGAAAATTCTCGAAGAGGCCGCTCCATTTTAATTGGATGGCTGGTTGGTATGAGCTGTTATGGTCATTTAAACAGGAATGAAACATTTCCGCCTGGCTCCCCTCTTCCTCTGAGAGAAGGGGTGAAGGCAGTGGCAGGGAGCGTTTGGGGAGTGTCTCAACCTAGCTTGAAATGACTATAACAAGGCGCTTAAATATCCAGGGCAACAATGACAGGGGCATGATCGCTGGGTTTTTCGGCCCGCCGTGGCTCAACATCGATCCAGCAAGCGGTGGCTTTCTCCTGTAGCTCACGAGACAAATAATGATGATCAATGCGCCAGCCGCGATTCCTTTGAAACCCCCCCGAGCGATAGTCCCACCAGCTAAAATGGCCGGGATCTGGGGTGAACCTGCGAAACGCATCTTCAAACCCTAAAGCCAGGATCTCCTGCAGGGCTTGTCGCTCCGGTTCGGAAGCCATGATTTCTCCCGCTTTTTGGGGATCATAAATATCCCGATCTTCCAGGGCAATGTTAAAGTCCCCGCAGAGCAGGATGGGATCCCCTTGGCTCAGGGCAACGGCGAGGTAATCCTTCAGCGTGGCTAGCCAGCGCAATTTATAGGCGTATTTTTCCGATCCCACCTCAGAACCGTTGGGCACATAAAGGTTGAGAATACGGATCCCGCGGTAGATGGCGCTCATCAGCCGCTTTTGCTCGTCCAAATCTGCCGCCGCAGGCAGCAGCGCACCAAACCCCCGTTCTACCTTTTCCGGGGGATCCCGGCTGATCAGAGCCACACCGTTGTAGGACTTTTGCCCGTAGACCTCCACATGAAAGCCCCGCTCCTGAAAGGCCGCCCGGGGAAAGTCTTCATCCACCACCTTAGTCTCCTGCAGGCAGAGCACATCCAGGGATCCCTGGCTGTCCAGCCAAGCCAAAACCTGAGGCAGCCGGGTGCGAATGGAGTTGACATTCCAGGTAGCCACTTGCATGAGGGATCCCGCTCACTCCACCAAGGCCCTTCCTCGGATTTGGGCCAGCCGCTCCGCATCCAGTACCTCACCCTCAGTGTAGTAGCCGGCAGCTTTTTTGGCCTCGATCTCCACACGGGCATCCGCCGGGATCAGCTCTTCTGGGATGGGCACCCGCTGCAGAACCTCAATGCCGGAGTTGGTGATGGCTCGATACTTGAGGTCGCTCATGGAAATCAGGCGATCGATTCGGGTTATGCCCAGCCAATGGAGCACATCCGGCATCAACTCCTGAAACCGGATGTCTTGCACCCCTGCCACACACTCGGTACGGGTGAAGTAGGCATCGGCCCGATCCCCTCCTTCCTGGCGCTTGCGGGCGTTGTAGACCAAAAATTTGGTCACCTCCCCCAAGGCGCGGCCTTCTTTGCGCAGGTACACAATCACCCCGGCTCCACCGGCCTGGGCCGTCTTAACGCATTCCTCAATGCCATGCACCAGGTAGGGGCGGCAGGTGCAAATATCCGAGCCAAACACATCGGAACCATTGCATTCGTCGTGAACCCGCACCGCCAGGGGCAAAGCCGGGTCGGTGATGGCGGCCACTTGCCCGATGATGTACACCGTCTGGCCACCGATGGGCGGCAAAAACACCGATAGGTCTGGACGGGTCACCAATTCTGGAAACATGCCTCCCGTTTGCTCGAAGAGGGTGCGGCGCAGCAGGCTTTCGCTCACCTGCAATCGTTTGGCGATCCCCGGCAGGTACCAGACCGGCTCGATTGCGGCTTTGGTGACCACCAGGCTGCCGTTGTCTTTGAGGATCCGGCCATCCACCCGTAACCGCCCTTTGTTGACCGCCTCCTGCAGTTCGGGCATGTGGATGTGGGCCTGGGTAATGGCAATGGTGGGACGAATATCGTAGCCCTGGGCATAGAGGGGGGCAAAGACTTCTCCCACAACCGCTCCCCAGGGATCCAAAGACACAATCCGGTCTGGATCTGATACATTTACGCTGAACACTGCTGAACATCACTGTTCAACTATGCAGCGATAGCATTCTGTTTGTTTCCATTCGCGTTAGCGGGACGGAGTCCAAACAGAATGGCGGTATCCCGCAAAGCTTTGAGTAGAATACCCAAAGCGCAGTTTCCGTGTCGTCTTACTACCAATTTTCTGCTTTGCTTTGGCTACCATGTTGGCAGACTCGAAAGTAAACAGAAAGATCAACTGGTGGTAATCCGTACTGAACATATTATACATTATTTTCAGTATAGTTGAGCTTATTATTGACTAGAGTCATGCTCCCCAGCTTGGGTGAGGGCCAATCGACACCACCGGGGCAGTATGGGTTAAATCGGCGCGGTGATCCGCCTGCAAAGAGCCACTGGCCACAGCCAATGCTCGGTAAACAGCGTAGGCTCCCGCATGGGTGCCGATGACATTGCGATGGGCAAGATTGGTCAGGCTACCCACCACCGGCCCCCGCTGCAGTGGATCCAAGGATCCCCAGCGAATCGGCTGGGCTTGCGTCCCATAAGGGGAGGGATGGGAGGTGAGAACAATGTGATGAGGACGGGAGGAAGGTTCGCTCATGGTCCTCAAATGCCTGGAAAATGGAAGAATCTGGAGAAAACAGAATTATAGGCGATCCCCAGCCGTTTCCAGAGAGCTTGCCCCTTCTTTTGGGGTGCCTAGACAACGATTTTGGCCAAACCCAAGGGGCGGATCCCTGCCGGCGAAACCTCGACCCGATAGGGCAACATCTCTACCCCGACCTGCAGGGCCTCACGAAACAGACGGGCATAGCGGGGATCCCGTTCTTCGCCGGGGGCAAACTCGGTGCAATCGGCGCGATTGATCCAGTACATCAGCAGAGCCCGCTGCCCCTGTTGGCGGATCTGGATCAGATCTTCCAAGTGTTTTTGGCCGCGGGTGGTCACCGTATCGGGAAACAGCGCGCGGGATCCCACAGCCCAGGTGGTATTCTTCACCTCCAAATAGGCCGAGCCAGCGTCTCCTGTCAGCAGAAAGTCGATTTTGCTCTTGCCGCAGGTCACCTCCCGTTGCCGGCGGGAAAATCCTGCCAACTGGGGAAACCACCCTCGCTCCAGCCCCCAGTCCACCAGGCGATTGGGCAAGCTGGTGTTGATCCCCACCCATACTCCATCCACCTGGATCATCTCCCAGGTGTAGGCCAGTTTCCGTTTCGGCTCCGGGTGATGGGAGAGGTACACAGGTGCCCCCACCTGACAGACCCCACTCATCGGCCCCGTGTTGGGGCAATGGGCGATGATCTGTTGCCCGTTTTCCAGCTCCACATCGGCCAAAAACCGCTTGTAGCGGCTGCGCAGCACCCCTCTGTGCAAGGGGCTCGAAAAGCGGTAAGGCACCGGCCCATCCCCGCACTCCATCCCCAAAGCCTCTCCTTTCGTAGGTATTTTTCTTTAGGATTTTGGAAATCTTCTCCGGGGATCGTCTCTCCTGCGCTAGGGTAAATCATGTGTCCCAAGGCTTGGGGCAGCCTTTTACGGCTTTTTCCGACTTCATGGGAATTCTGCAGATCACTCTGGGAAGCAGTAAGATCCCTATCGCACAAGAGAGGCGTCTGCATTAGCTGTAGTCAGTGCTGCCGGAAAGAGCTGTATTGGCGATTAAACCCATTTAACACCTCTTTTTTCTGCCCTTTTGTCAAAACTTGGAGAAGAAAACCCGAATGCTGCGTCTTGATCCTGATCCCGGCTTTCAGCCTGCGGATCCCTTGCAGGACAACCGTGGGCGTGTGGCCATATTCATCGACGGGTCTAATCTGTTCTACGCCGCTCTGCAACTGGGCATTGAGATCGACTACACCCGCCTGCTGAAGACGCTGAGTGGTCGGTCGCCCCTTTTGCGCTCTTTTTTCTACACCGGCGTCGATCGCAACAACGAAAAGCAGCAGGGGTTTTTGCTCTGGATGCGCCGCAATGGCTACCGCGTGGTTACCAAAGAGCTAACCCAGTTGCCCGATGGATCCAAGAGAGCCAACCTGGATGTGGAAATTGCCGTGGATATGCTGTCGCTGGTGCGCTGGTATGAGACGGCTGTGCTGGTGAGCGGCGATGGAGACTTGGCCTATGCGGTCAATGCCGTTAGCTACCAAGGGGCACGAGTGGAGGTGGTCAGCTTGCGTTCCATGACCAGCGATCAACTGATCAACTTGGCGGATCGCTACATCGACCTGGAATCCATCAAAGACCAAATTAAGAAAACCAACCGTCCCTCCTCCGCCTACCTGTACCGACCGGGGTTCACCGCCGATGAGGAGGACGAGGGATAACTTTCCCTCCCCCACAGGGAGAAGGGAAAGCAGAGCAACAGGGGGCTTACTGGGCTTTCCAATTTGAAGGGATCCCTTGCAGCAGGTAAACCGGGTTCAGGGGGGCAAAGCGGGTGCCCTCGGCCAGGACGGCAGAGCGGGAGATCTGAACGTGATCTACTCGAACTTGCCAGCCCCGAGAACGCAGCCATTGCAGGGCTTCACTGCAGGTTTCTAGGGTAGCGAAGTTGGCCACTAAGATCCCTCCAGGCCGCAGGCGGGCTTCCACCACCGGCAGCAGGTCGCGGATCCCTTTGCCGCCGCCGCCCAGCACCACCCGATCTGGGTCGGGCAAGTTGGCCAACACTTGGGGGGCTGCCCCCGGGATCACCTGCAGGTTCTCTGGGCCAAAGCGTTGCCGGTTGCGCCGAATCAGACAGATGCCCATGGCGTTGCGCTCGACAGCATAGACCTGGAGCCGAGAAGAGAGGCGGGCTATTTCGATGGCCACCGAGCCGGTGCCGGCACCGATATCCCACACCACGCCCTCTTGGGGGAGCTGCAGGGATCCTAAGGTGAGCAGGCGGATGGGCTGCTTGGTGATCAAGCCGGGCTGGTCGGGAAAGGTGTAGAACTGGTCGTCCGGGATCCCGACCAAAGGCCAGCGATGGGGATCTGGCTCCGGTTCTACCCGTCGCAGCACCACCACGTTGGGGTTGGAGAAGGATGAATTCTGACCTTCCTGGAGGGGCACGATCTGCTCTTGAGGGGATCCCAGTTGACTACAGACCCAGGCTTGGTAACGCACCGGCAGCCGCAGGTCGGCAATGAACTGGGCCAAGACGGTCGGTGTATGCTCCGGATCGGTGAGCACCACGATCACAGGGGATCCCTGCTTGAGAACGGCTTCCAACCGCTCCACTCCCCGCCCGTGCAGGCTGAGGATGGTCGCCTCCTGCCAGGGGATCTGCAGGCGGTTCAGGGCCAGCTGCACCGAGCTCACCTGCGGATAGAAGGCCAACCGCTCCGCTGGGAAATACTCCGTCAACAGCCGCCCGATCCCGAAAAAAAGCGGATCCCCGCTGGCCAACAAGACCAGGGATCCCTGAGCCATCTCCTGCTGCAAAAGTGGGATCCAACTTTCCACTGGCCCGGTGAGCGGGATCTTGCGGGCCGGATGATCGGTAAAGTGCCGGAGCAGATGAGGGGCTCCTGCCAAAACCCTGGCTTGGGAAAGGGGGGGGATCCCCCAGGAAGCCACAGAGCCATCCCCCGCTACCCCTACGACCGCAAGCTGAGGTGACCGCCCAGGTGCTGCCGTAGCCATTTAACGTTCGACAGGTGGGTGGTATTGGCGCATGTGATTGAGAAAATCCAGTCGCAGCTCCGCCACTTCCCGTTGCATTTCCCGCATCTCCCGAATAAAGCTGAGTTGAGCCTCGATCAGGCGGCCATCGCGCTCCCGAAATTGCTCCATCATCATGGCTTGCGCTTCCCTCAGTTCGGCAAACCCAGCCTGCATATCTCGGCGGCACTCCTGTATGGCCACCTCCAGCTCGTCTCCCCGCTCTTCGTTCTGTCGAATCCGCTCCTGGTTCTGTTGGATCAACGCCCTGATCTCCTGGATTTCGGTCTGGAGTTGGGCTTCCATAGCCTGCCGCTCGGCCCGCATTTCGGCCATCTGGGCCTCAAAGCGCTCGGCAGATCGTTGCTGTTCAGCCCGGATCTCGGAGATTTGGGCTGCAAAGGCCTGCCGCATCTCAACCATCTGAGCCTCAAA
>NZ_JBSSBO010000039.1:0-26399 GCF_054058915.1 Thermostichus sp. MS-CIW-41 | reverse complement strand
TCCGGGCTTGTTTTGTTCTCTGGTAGAGCAGAACAGGCTCAGGGCTACTGAAAGCCCGCTCCGTACCGCTTAGCGGTCGGAGTCGGGTAGTTTACTGCAAGTAGGTGTAGGCCCGCAGATTGTCTTCAAAGTGCTGCTGCAAGGCGCGGGCTTGATCCAGCGTGATCTGCCCTCGCTGCAGGGCGGTCTCGGTGGCGTGGTGGAGGGTCTCCACCAGATCTTCGCTGTTGTACTGCACCCAGCTCAGCACTTCGCCAATGGTGTCCCCCTTGATGACTTGGGAAACGTGGTAGCCGCCGGGGCGGGAGCGGATATGCACCGCGTTGGTATCGCCAAACAGGTTGTGCAGATCTCCGAGAATCTCCTGGTAAGCGCCCCCCAGAAACACCCCCAGCAGGTAGGGATGTCCGTTGGGGTCGTGCAGCGGCAAGACCGAGGTGATCTGCCCATCTTCGCCAAAGAAGCGGTTGATCTTGCCGTCGCTGTCGCAGGTGAGATCGGCCAGGGTAGCCCATTGGCGTGGCTCCTCATCCAGACGGTGGATGGGCATGATGGGGAATACCTGGTCGATGGCCCAGCTATCCGGCAGGGATTGGAATAGAGAGAAATTGCCGTAGTAGATGCTGGCCAACATTTCGTCCAGATCCAAGAGATCCACCGCCACCGGATGCCCCGCTTGGTGCTGCTCGTAGGCCAAGGTGCAGATCTTGTCGGAGCAGTTCCAAAACAGGCGTTCCACCTCGGCCCGCTCCTGCAGGCTGAGGGATCCCTCAGTGAACTGGCGCAGGGCGGCCTCCTTCAGCTCCTGACAACGGCGATAGTTGACCACCAGAGTATCGGGCTGGATTTGGTAGTAGAGCTGGTTTAGCTTCTGGATCACCTCTGCATCGGAAGTAAGCTGGGTGGGCATGGGGTAGGGGCTGGCAGCGTTGACATCTTGCACGTCAAACACCAGCACCGACTGGTGGGACATGAGGGCGCGTCCGCTTTCGGTCACCAGTACCGGCGGCTGGATCCCGTGGGGTTCCAGGGCGGTGAGCACGGTCTGCACCACGGTGGCGGCGTAGTCCTCCATGCTGTAGCTCTGGGAAAAAGGATTGGGGGACTGGGATCCGTCGTAATCAACCCCCAAGCCACCGCCGATATCCAGGTAGCCCATGGGGGCCCCCAGCTTGACCAGCTCGATGTAGATTTGGCTGGCTTCCCGCACGGCTCGTCCATGCACGCTCACCATCGAGATCTGGGAGCCGATGTGGTAGTGCAACAGGCGCAGACAATGCAGCTTGCCCGCTTCCCGCAGCCGTTCCACCACTTGCAAAATCTCGGTGGCCGTGAGGCCGAACTTAGCCCGATCCCCAGCCGAGGTGCCCCAGCGTCCACTGCCCTGGGCGGAGAGCTTGGCCCGTACCCCCAAGATGGGGTCGATGCCCAGTTGGTCGGCAGCCTCCAGCACCAGCTCCAGCTCTTGCAGCCGCTCCAAAACGATGATCGGGGTGCGCCCCAGCCGCTGGGCCAAGAGAGCCGTCTCCATAAAATCCCGGTCTTTGTAGCCGTTGCAGATCAACAAAGCCCCAGGAGTATCCAGCAAAGCTAGGGCAATCAACAGCTCCGGCTTGGATCCCGCCTCCAGGCCAAAGTGGTAGGCACGACCGTGTTTCACCACTTCCTCCACCAGGTGGCGCTGCTGGTTCACCTTGACGGGATAGACCCCCCGATAGACGTTGGGGTATCCAAAGCGCTGGATGGCCTGCTGAAAGCTCTCGCAAATTTGCCGCATGCGGTCGGCCACGATCTCGGGAAAGCGAATCAAGAGGGGCAACTGCAGGCCCCGCGCCACCAGATCCATCACCAAGTGGTACAGGTCAATGCCCGGTTCCTGCTGCTGTAAGCCCTGTGGGGTCACCTCCACATGACCGGCGGCGTTGATACGGAAGTAGGGATCCCCCCAACCTGAGATGCGATAGAGCTTTTCGCTGTCTCGCAGTGTCCAGGGAGAACGAGTCAAAGTCGGCATAGTAGTCCCCCAGATACCGAGATGTGAACAGCGCAGGATTTCTGCACAGAATCCACAATATATTGCCATATTCCAGAATATGTCAAGGTTTTTCCAATGCGGGGGGACTCAGGCCCAAAAACCGCTAAGCCTTGCCAGACAAGGCTTTGGCTTGAGGATCTCTGTGCAACTGCCGCAGAAGCCATCTCGCTCAATCTCTTGTTTGCGCTGTTTTTCTTGATTTTCCTCTTGAATTCTCCGTTTTCCGTCTCTCCTTTCTGAGCTTGGGTCGGATCCCGACTTTTGCTGGGAAGCGTAGCGAGGAATACGGGGATGGCGCAGAGGGAAAAGACAGCCACCTGGGGAAGGTGGGCCTACGCACGGGATCCCAAGAGCTCTCGCCGGCAACCCTTGACAGGGCCCCGTGGGCAAGACAAGGATCGGGGCGGTGACCTCGGAGAACCTGAACCATGGCTCAACTGCCCCGCTTCCGTCGCCGAGAAGTGTTGCTTTCTTTATTGGCCACCGGCGCTACCTTGAGCGCCTGCCAAAGGGGATCCCGTTCTGACCAACCCAGCGGCAGGGATCCTGTTCCTGCCTCCGGCAGCCAGCCCGCCGACAAAATTTTGCTGATCAACGGAGCCGGGTCCACCTTTCCGGCTCCTCTTTACTTGCGCTGGTTTTCCGATTACCGCCAGGTGGATCCCAAGGTGGAGATCAATTTCCAACCGGTGGGCAGCGCCGCTGGGATCCGGCAATTTATTGACCAGACAGTGGACTTTGCCGCCAGTGATGTGGCCATGACCGATGCCGAGATCGCCGAGGTGAAGCGGGGTGTGGTGATGATCCCGATGACCGCAGGCAGCATTGCCGTAGGCTACAACCTGCCGGGGATCCCTTCTGGACTCAAGCTGTCTCGACCCGTTTTGGTGAAGATCTTTCGCGGCCAAATCGACCAGTGGCGGGATCCGGAGATCCTGGCCCTGAACCCGGAGCTAACCATTCCCGATCTGCCCATCACCGTCTGCTACCGCTCCGATGGCAGCGGCACCACCGATACCTTTACCCGCCACCTGGCGGCCATCGATCCGGCTTGGGCCTCGGAAGTCGGTGCTGGCATGTCGCTGGAGTGGCCGGTGGGCATTGGGGTGAAAGGCAACGAGGGCATGAGCGCCCAAATGCTTCTCAGCGAAGGGGTGATCGGCTACGTGGAGTCGGTCTATGCCCGCGAGCTGGATCTGTCGGTGGCAGCTCTGGAGAACCGCCGCGGCGAGTTCATTCTCCCCTCCCCGGAAGCCTCGGCCCTGGCCTTGAGCGAAATTGAGCTGCCGGAAAACCTGCGGGCTTTTGTGCCGGATCCCGCTGGCCCTGGAGCGTATCCCATCGTCACCTACACCTGGATCCTGACCTACCGCCGGTACTCGGATCCCGCCATGGCCGCTGCCTTGCAAGCCGTGCTCCGCTGGGCCCTCACCGAAGGGCAATCCCTGGCCAAAACTATGGGTTACCTTCCCCTGGCTGAAACCGTTGTGGCCCGCAGCCTCGAAGCCCTGCAACTCATTCAAAGCTAGGTTCCAAAACAGCACCAATCCCGCTTGCCCGGACACAGCAGGTACGGAGATCCGTAACCGGTCTGCCCTTCAGCCCCGAGAAATGGGCGGCATTCTCGCCCTGGCCTCGCCAACCAGCTGGTTAGGATCGACCCAGGAAGTGACCAAGCATCTGCCGGATTTTCACAGATTGGCTGCCCAAGCTACTTCACACAGGCTGGCGGCGGTAACCGAAGCAATGTACTCAAGAAGAGGAGAATAAGGAGCCGATGGGAAAAGTTGTAGGAATTGACCTGGGCACAACCAACTCGGTTGTCGCCGTAATGGAGGGGGGTGTCCCCACCGTCATCGCCAATGCTGAGGGCACTCGCACCACGCCCTCGGTGGTTGCCTTCACCAAAGATGGAGAGCGCCTGGTGGGCCAAATGGCCCGCCGCCAAGCGGTGCTCAACCCGGAAAACACGTTTTACTCGGTTAAGCGGTTCATCGGTCGTAGGTACGATGAGCTGAATGCCGACTCCAAGCGGGTCTCCTACCAGGTGCGGCGGGATGAGCGGGGCAATGTCAAACTGTACGCACCCCGCCTGAACAAGGAATTTGCGCCGGAAGAGATTTCGGCCATGGTGCTGCGCAAGCTAGCGGATGATGCCAGCCGCTACCTGGGCCAGCCGGTCACCCAAGCGGTGATCACGGTTCCTGCTTACTTTAATGACTCGCAGCGGCAGGCCACCAAAGATGCGGGCCGCATTGCCGGTTTGGAAGTGCTGCGCATCATCAACGAGCCGACAGCAGCCTCTTTGGCCTACGGCTTGGACAAGCGCAACAACGAGACCATCCTCGTCTTCGACCTGGGCGGCGGCACCTTCGACGTGTCCATCCTGGAAGTGGGGGATGGTGTTTTCGAGGTGAAATCCACCAGCGGCGATACGCAGTTGGGCGGCGATGACTTCGACAAGAAGATCGTCGATTGGATGGCCGAGCAGTTTAAGCAAATGGAAGGGATCGACCTGCGGCAAGACCGGCAGGCGCTGCAACGGCTAACGGAAGCTGCGGAAAAAGCCAAGATCGAGCTGTCCAGCGTTTCCGAAACCACCATCAACCTGCCCTTCATCACTGCCACTGCCGATGGGCCCAAACACCTGGAGCTGAAGCTCTCCCGCGCTCAATTTGAACACCTCTGTGCCGACCTGCTGGAGCGCTGCAAGGGGCCGGTGGAACAAGCCCTGCGGGATGCCAAGCTCACCAAGGCCGACATCAACGAAGTGGTGCTGGTGGGGGGATCCACCCGCATTCCGGCGGTGCAGCGGCTGGTGAGGGAGCTGCTGGGCAAAGAACCCAACCAAAGTGTCAACCCCGATGAGGTGGTGGCGGTTGGGGCGGCCATCCAAGCGGGTGTGCTGGCGGGCGAAGTCAAAGACGTGCTGCTGCTGGATGTCACCCCCTTGTCCTTGGGGGTGGAAACCTTGGGCGGCGTGGCCACCAAGCTCATCCCGCGCAACACCACCATCCCCACCCGCAAGTCGGAGATCTTCTCCACTGCCGAAGATGGGCAGACCTCTGTGGAAATCCACGTGGTGCAAGGAGAGCGGGAGCTGGCCCGCGACAACAAATCTCTGGGCCGCTTCAAGCTGGACGGGATCCCGCCGGCCCCCCGCGGTGTGCCCCAGATCGAGGTCACCTTCGACATCGACGCCAACGGCATCCTCAAGGTGACGGCCAAAGACAAAGGCAGCGGCAAAGAGCAGAGCATCTCCATCACCGGCGCCTCTACTTTGGATAGCAAAGAGGTAGAGCGCATGATTGCTGAGGCAGAAAAATACGCTGCCGAAGACCGGGCCCGCCGGGAGAAAATTGAGCGCCGCAACAAGGCCGACTCGCTGGCCTACCAAGCCGAGCGGCAGTTGAAGGAGTTGGGCGACAAGATCTCCTCCAGCAAACGCAGCCAAATCGAGACTCTGGTGCGAGAACTGCGGGAGGCCATCCAGCGGGAGGACGACAGCGCCATCCAGAGCAAAGAGCGGGAGCTGCAAGAGGCTCTCTACGCCATGAGCAGCGAGCTGTATCAACAGCCGGGGGCCTCCTCTGGCCCCACTCCCGGCTCAGGGAAAACCTCCGGCGGCAGCGATGATGTGATCGATGCCGACTTCACCGAGAGCAAGTGACTGCTCAGGGATCCCTCCGTGGGCCGCGGGCCCAGGGCGGATCCCGCCCTTACTTGTAGCGCCGATAATGAGGAGGGACGGGATGGGCGATGGCGTCTAGCCCGCCTCCTCATTTTCTTCAGTAGGTCGGAGGGAAGGAGCCCTTGCCGGGGACGCCTAGCCTCGTGGTTTTCTGCCCACTCTCAGCGATTTGCCTGCGGACGCCTCCATGCAAAACTTTAAGGACTACTACAAGATTTTGGGGGTCAGCAAAACGGCCACTGCCGATGAGGTGAAACAAGCCTATCGCCGCCTAGCCCGCAAGTATCACCCAGATGTCAACCCCAACGACAAAGCGGCTGAAGAGAAATTCAAAGACATTAACGAAGCCTACGAAGTTCTCTCGGATCCCAGCAAGCGCAGGCAATACGACCAATTTGGCCAATACTATCAGCAGGGCGGGTTTCGCTCCAGCCGCGATGCCTACACCTACAGCAGCAGCCCCTTCAGCCAAGACTTCGGGGGAAGCGGATTTGGGGGGAGTGGCGTCGATTTCAGCCAATTTGATGATTTTCAAGACTTCATCGATCAACTGCTGGGCCGGGTGCGCAGCCAAACCACAGACCGCAGCAGCGGATTTTCGGGATCCACTGGCAACACCAGTTACGATGCTGAGGCCACCATCCAGATCAGCATTCCAGAAGCTTTTGAGGGGGGCAAGCGTCGCCTGCGGGTGGGCGGGGATCGCGTGCTCGAGGTAAACATCCCGCCGGGAATTACGCCAGGGAAGCGGATTCGCCTGCGCGGCCAAGGCCACCCCAACCCCAACGGCGGTGCCGGTGATCTGTACCTTAAAATTGAGCTGAAAGACCACCCCTTCTATCGCCTAGAGGGATTCGACGTTTACTGCGATCTGCCCATCAGCCCCAGCGAAGCGGTTTTGGGCGCCCAGGTGGAGGTGCCCACCTTGGATGGGGTGGTGAAGCTGCGGATCCCACCTGGCATGCAGCCGGGGCGAAAGTTGCGGCTGGCGGAAAGGGGATTTCCCAAAGGCAACGGAGAACGGGGGGATTTTTACGTGGTGGTGCAGATCCATTTGCCCACCCAGATCTCCGAAGAAGAGCGAGAACTTTACGAAAGGCTGCAGCGGGTTCAATCCTACGATCCCCGCGCCACCCTTAAGCTCTAGCATTGATATTCTCCGATATTCTCCCACGGCCAAGGCCTCAAGATTCTTGACAAGCGCTCCGCGCCGCCTGAAAGCAGGAAGCCGCCCTTCTAGCTTGCTTCCGGTAGCGGTAGGGCGGGGCTGGAGGCCCAGCCTTGGGGTCAAGATGGGTTCCTGCTGGAATCTGGTTGCGTCGGCGGGACGGGAGCTGCATTTGCTTCCAGAGGTTCCTGACGAGAGCATCCCTGGCTCCATTGCAGTTGCCGCAGGATCCCGCGCAACAAGGCCACCTCGGCTACGGTCAGGCCGGCTCGCTGGAACAGGGCGCGAAACTTGAGCATTTTGCGGCGGGCTGTGTGGGGGTGCAGGTAGCCAATTTGCAGCAACAGCGCTTCTAAGTGGTCGAAAAATCCCTCCAGCAGCTCGAAGGGGGCAAGCCTTTGAGGCGAGGGCATAGGAGGAGCAGGGGAAGGGCTCTGGCAGACGAGGGTGTACAGCTCATAGCAACAAATGGCCACGGCTTGGGCCAAGTTTAAAGAGGGATAGGTCGCATCGGTGGGGATCTGGATCTGGCGATGGCAAAGGGCCAGCTCCTCGTTGCTCAAGCCGCGATCTTCGGGGCCAAACACAAGGGCAGCAGGGCCGGCGGCCAGCAGAGCGGGAAAGGCTTGGCGGGGGGACTGAATTTGCCATTCGGGTGGGTAGGTTTGGCTGCGCCCCGTTGTCCCGAAAACCTGCACACACCCTTGCAGGGCTTCGGGCAAAGTTTGCACCTTCCGGGCTTGATGGAGCAGGTCTGCCCCATGCACGGCTGTGGTGATCGCTTCCATATCGAGGGGATCGCATTGGGGATCCACCAGCACCCACTGCCTGAAGCCCATGTTTTTCATCACGCGGGCAATGGCGCCGAGGTTGCGCGGCCCAGCCGGCTGCACCAATACAAGCCGTACCTGCGCCAGTTGTTCAGGGCTAGAGTGGGGTAATATCGGCATCAGGTTGGGATCCCCCAGAGTGCCTAGAGTAGAGAAGAGGAGCTTGATTTTGTCATAGATTGCATCCATGGGATCCGCATACCGTTGTTGGCTGAGCTTGATTTGTCTGGTGTTGGTGGGATGCTGCTGGGGATCCCCGGCGCTGGCTGCCCCTTCATCGCTGGCAGGGCCGGCTCAGGTATCACCCCAGCTCGTTCGCGATAGCGACTCAGAGCGGTTTTCTCTGGCCGAGGCGCGGCAGCGGCTGGAAGCCATTGCCGAGGTCATGCGCTCGATTCGCCTGTGCAACCGGCCCAACTGCCGCTACCGAGATATCGCTGTGGACGTGTGGCCTGTGGACATATCCATCCCCAATGGTGGTGCCGAGCCGTTCTACGAGGGCAGCATCGACGCCATTATCGACCGTCCTTCCGGCAGCTTGGATAAAGCCCACTACCGGCTGCAGTTTCGCCAGGGGCGCTGGCAGTTGCTGGGGGGCGAAGAGGTGTCCGATGTCTCTTCCTTTTTCTTTGAGGGAGATACCTACGAGGTGTTCAGCGCCTACGGCACCCGCAGCCACAAAGCCAAGTTGGCAGATGCCAGCAGCAACCTGCGCGTGGGCTATCGGGAGCTGTATTACCGCGTTTTCGACCAGGGCCAAGAGCGTTTGCACTAGCGCTGCGGAGCACGATGAGAGGCCGGCAACACACCTTAGCCAGCTCTATTGCCCTAGAAGGCGTTGGCCTGCACACCGGCCTGCCAATTGGCTGCAGTCTGCATCCAGCTCCTGCCGGCAGCGGTCGGGTGTTTGTGCGGGTGGATCAACCGGGATCCCCTGAGATCCCGGCTCGGTTGGGATCCCTGGCCCCTGCCCATCTCTGCACCCTGTTGCAGCAGGGATCCCCCTCTGTTCAAGTGCAGACGGTGGAACACCTGCTGGCCGCCCTTTACATCCTGGGCATTGACAACTGCCGCATCGAGGTGGAGGGGCCGGAGCTGCCGATTCTGGATGGCTCTGCCCTGCCCTTTGTAGAGGCCATTGCCCAGGCCGGGATCCAGGCCCAAGATCAGCCAGCCCTGCTGGGGGTGATCCAAGAACCGGTCACTGTCTGGGCGGGGGAAGCCTTTGTCAGCGCCCTCCCCCATCCTACAGCCCGCTTTACCTATGGCATCGATTTTGCCGATTGCCCGATTGGAGAACAGTGGCTGAGCTGGAGGGAGAACAGGCCGGATTTTGTCCAGTCCATTGCGCCGGCCCGCACCTTCGCCCGCCAGCAGGATGTGGAGCTGGCCCGGGAACGGGGGCTAATCCAGGGGGGCAGCCTGGAAAATGCCATTGTCTGTAGCCAAACCGAGTGGTTGGGGCCATTGCGCTACCCAGATGAGCCGGTGCGCCATAAGCTGATAGATTTACTAGGAGATCTCAGCCTCCTGGGCTGCCGACTGCAGGGGCACATTGTGGCCTACAAGGCGGGCCATGCCCTGCACCACCGTTTGGCCGAGCAGTTGCTCAAGAGTGGATCCCTGCTGATCCATGAAGAGTGAGGGGGAGCAAGGGATCCGGTTGCGCAGCAACAACCCTGCCATCCTCAGTTGCGAGAGCGGTGCGGAGCACTTGTCTTCAAGGGGATCCCCAGGGTGGGATCCGCTTCATTCCCCTCCTTTCCGCAGCTCCCTGGGTGCTCTTTTGGCTGAGTTCTGGCCTGCCGTCCTCCCCGTCCGGGATTTGGTTTTGTCCTCTGCCTCTGTGGGTTCACCATGTCCTCTGATGTCTCTCCTCCTCCCCTTCTCTCGGCTGAAGCAGCCGCTCAATTGGCAACCGCTCCCCCCGTCTTCACAACGGAGCAGATTTTGGAGATCTTGCCCCATCGCTATCCTTTCTTGCTGGTGGATCGGGTTGTGGAGTATCAACCGGGGCAACGGGCGGTGGGCCTGAAAAACGTCACCTTCAACGAGCCTTTTTTTCAAGGGCATTTCCCCAACCGACCCATCATGCCCGGCGTCCTAATCGTCGAGGCCATGGCCCAGATAGGGGGGATCGTGTTGACCAAGTTGCCGGACGTGGCCGGGCGCTTGGCCCTGTTTGCCGGGATCGATGGTGTTCGCTTTCGCCGCCCGGTGCTGCCGGGGGATCAACTGCTGCTCTCTGCCGACTTGCTCACCATTCGCCAGAGGCGCATTGGCAAGATGTTCTGCCGCGCTCAGGTGGGAGGGCAACTGGTAACCGAGGGGGAACTGATGTTTTCCCTGGTGGATTGAGGGACAAACAGCGGCCATCCGAGAGGCGCTCTGCTGTGGGTCTTCTCACCAATTGAGATAAAGTGTTGGCATAGGGAGATGGCTCGGGGACTGCTTGCGCCTTTCTGTCGGGATACGGTAGACATATTGCTGCGTTGGGGTGGCAGCCTATTGGTCACGATGGCGGAGCGTAGCTCTAAGGTTGATCTCCCCCGGAGTCAAGCCTTGGTGATCCTTCGCGGGGTTGGGAGCGTAACCACAGTTGCTGGCTAGGTTGGAAATGAGTTCGTTCGCTTCAGCGGGATCCACTCCCAACATCTCTGCAAGTGCGCCGCACCGCTCACGGGAGCGGATTCATCCCACTGCGGTGATCCATCCGAAAGCTGAGCTGCACGAAACGGTGCAGGTTGGCCCCTATGCGGTGATCGGCGAGCATGTTCGTATCGCTGCCCATACGGTGGTGGGAGCCCATGTGGTGATCGATGGCTGGACGGAAATCGGCGAGGGCAACCACATTTTTCCGGGAGCAGTTGTGGGCACCGAGCCTCAGGATCTGAAGTACAGCGGCGCCCCCTCTCAAGTGGTGATCGGCAGAGGCAATCGCATCCGCGAGTTCGTCACCATCAACCGGGCTACCAATGAAGGGGAAGCCACCCTGATTGGAGATTACAACCTGCTGATGGCCTACACCCATGTCGCCCACAACTGCGTCATCGAAAATCAGGTGGTGATTACCAATGCTGTTTCCTTGGCCGGCCATATCCACATCGAGTCTCAAGCCCGCATCGGCGGCATGGTCGGGATCCACCAGTTCACCCGCATCGGGCGCTTGGCCATGGTGGGGGCGATGAGCCGGGTTGACCGCGACGTTCCCCCCTACATGTTGGTGGAAGGACATCCAGCCCGCATTCGCGGTCTGAATTTGGTGGGGTTGCGGCGAGCCCAAGGGATGGAGGGATCCCTGCCCTTGCTGCGGCAGGTCTACCGATTTTTGTACCGCTCAGGGTTGCCTTTGGAAAAAGCGCTGCAAACGCTGCGCAGCAGCCTGTGTGTCGTTTGTAACAGCGGTGCGGAGGGAGAGCGCCATGTCCTTTCCCTACAGGGGAAAGAGTGGGTGGACGAGACGGGATCCCTGCAACATCTGCTGCAATTTTTGGAAGACTCCCTCTCCCAGCCCCAACGACGTGGCCCTCTGCCGGCCCTGCGCGGGAGGGGGGAAGATCCGCCGGTGCAGAGCACTTCAGAGCTGGATGACTAAAGATTGGGGTCGGGAGCGTAGCTCTGGTGAGCCACCTGTTCATCTGCACGGGCGAGGTCTCAGGGGATCTGCAGGCCGGCCATCTGATCGAAGAATTGCTGCGCCAACGCCCTCAGCTGCGCATCACCGCCGTGGGAGGGGAGCGCATGGCTGCTGCCGGGGCCCGTTTATTGCACCGCACCACCGAGATCAGCTCTGTTGGCATTTTAGAGGCTCTTCCCTTTGTCGGCCCCGCCCTCTGGACGGAGTGGAAGATTCGCCGCTTTTTAGCCCAAGACCCGCCAGATGTGGCCGTGCTGGTGGACTACATCGGCGTCAACAGCCGCATTGCCCGTCTGCTGCAACGGCGGCAGATCCCTGCCGTCTATTACATTGCTCCCCAAGAGTGGGTGTGGTCGCAGGATGCCCGCCTCACCTACCAACTGGCCCAGCAGATGCGGCTGATGTTGGCGATTTTCCCTGAGGAAGCCCGCTACTACGCGGCGGCAGGAGCCCATGTCCAGTATGTGGGCCATCCCCTGTTGGATATTTTGGCCGCTGTGCCCAGCCGTGCTGCCGCCAGAGCCCAGTTGGGGATCCCTGCCGAAGCCACGGTGGTGGTGGTGGTGCCGGCTTCGCGTCGGCAAGAGCTGCGCTCGGTTCTGCCTGTCTTGCTCAAGGCGGCTCAGTTGTTGCAAGCTCACCTGCCTCAGGCACAGTTTTGGGTGCCCCTGGCCTCGCCCCGTTTTGCTGCCCCGATTGCGCGGGCTGCCCGCCGCCTTGGGCTCAACCTCACCCTTTTGGATCCCCAAGCTCTGCCCTTCTTCTCCCCCCACAAAGCTCATCACCTCGCCTTGGCAGCGGCTGATTTGGTGTTGGCCAAGTCGGGCACGGTGAACTTGGAGACGGCCATCTTGGGGATCCCCCAGGTGGTGATCTATCGCCTCAACCCCCTCACCTTCTGGATCGCCCGCCATTGGCTGAGGGTGTCGGTGCCCTTCATGTCTCCGCCCAACCTCGTGCAGATGCGCCCCATTGTGCCGGAGTTGCTGCAGGAGCAGGCCCAGCCAGAGAAGATTGCCCAACTGGCGCTGGAGTTGCTAACTCGGCCCGAACGCAAAGCCCAACTGCAAGCCGACTACGCCGCGATGCGGGCAGCCCTAGGAGAACCCGGCGTTCTGGCTCGCGCTGCCAAGGCCATCCTAGAGGTGTTGGATGGCGAAGCTGGATCGAAGCAGGATCCCTTCCGCCGCTAACTCCGGTGACCCAGGGCCCGGGGCACCGCCCGTCCTCCCGCCAAGGCTGCTGTTGAATCCGCCTCTTCCAGATACTCAGCATCTTGGTTGACCCGCCACCCATCGTAGCGCCGTTCCCCTGCCACAATGTTGCGAGCGGCCAAGAGGCCCGTCATCATGGCGTGATCCTGGTTATTGTAGCGGTGCATGCCGTTGCGGCCTGCCACCTGCAAATTGGGCAGTGCTTCTTCCAAAAAGGCCCGAATGGTCTGGATGTGAGCTTGATAGCCGTGATTGTAAACCGGGTAGGCTTTCGGGGCGCGAATGACTGTGCCGCCCAAAACCTTTGCCTTCCCCAGCAGGCCCAACCGCTGCAATTCCAGCGTTGCCAAGGCCATCAAATCCCCATCGGTTTGTCCCCAAAAGGGATCCGTCGCTGAGCAAAAATACTCCAAACCCAAGCAGGTGACCGAGGGATCCGGAACCATGTCCGCGCTCCAATTCTTGAAGTTTTGGATACGCCCCACCCGTACCGAGGGATCGTGAATGTAGATCCAGTGATCTGGAAATAGGTTGGGCTCATCCACCAGCAAAGCCACCGTCAAAAAATCCCGATACCGCAGTTGTTCGGCAGCCTCTCGCACCGGCTCCGGTGCTGCAGGTACCAAAGCCCGCACCAGAGAGCGCAGCGGCATGGTGGAAATGAACTGCTCGCCGGTCACCCAAAAGGTCTCTCCCCCTTGAGAACAGGCTTGTACAGCTTGAACTCCGGCCCGGTTCCAGTGGATTGCCGTAACCTTGCGATCCAGTTGTACCGGCTGCCCGGCTTCTGCCAACAAGGTTTGAACGCGCTCCCACATCTGGCCTGGCCCTAGGCGAGGGTAGCGAAAGCGATCGATCAGGGTTTTGATCACTCCCCCTCGGCTGGGGAAAAAGGTTTTACGGATCAAAGAAGCCATCGACAGACCCTTGATCCGCTGGGCTGCCCAGTCGGCGCTGATCTCGTGACAAGGGATCCCCCACACTTTCTCGGTGTAGGTCTTAAAAAAAGTGCGATACAGCCGTTCCCCAAATTGGTTAATGACCCAATCTTCAAAAGATACAGGATTGGGCCTGGGAAAGAGGCGCGCCTTTAGGTAACTGAGCAGACAGAGGGTGGTAAACCCTGGCCCCAGTTTGGCAAAGACATCCGCAGGTCGAATCGGATAGTCGAAGAAAACACCTCGATAAAAAATGCGGGAAAGCCGCCGACAAACCTGCATTTCCGAGCCCAAAATCTCCGTCCACAGAGCCTCAATTTCCGCCGACTTGGAGAAAAAGCGGTGTCCACCGATATCAAAGCGATAGCCTTGGTAGGTTACAGTGCGGGATAGCCCCCCTACCTGCACCGGATCCGCTTCCAAAACCGTTACCGGGTAGCCCTGCTTGTTCAGCTCGTAGGCGGCACTCAATCCAGCTGGCCCCGCCCCAATCACCACTGTGGACTGCACTCTGGATAGCTGCCTTGAGATACCATCTGGTAGTGGGGTCATTTCCTCAGAAATGTTCTCAGAAACAGTCATGGCAACTTCTCACACCACCTCGTCAATCCTAACGGAAATAGGTCTGTTCAAGGGATCCCCGGCCTGGGCGCGAAAGTGCTATGCCTACGGCACCCCGTCGGGAACCGCACCGCTAACGCGAAAGATTAAGCTGGAGACAGATTAGAGATCCCTTTTGTGTGCAAAGAAAGCCTTGGTGCTTCGCACCGCCGTCGCGAATGGCCGACTCTGTGGAGTGAATTTTGTGCAATCTCCCCCCATCCCCAATCCTGGACATCTGCTGACAAATGCTTCGCCGACAGTACTGTTGGCCGATGACGACCCATGCATACGCGGGTACTTGACCCACCTGTTGGTTCATGAAGGCTATCAAGTGGCAGAGGCTGAAGACGGCGACCAAGCCTTGCTGCTCTTCGGTCAAACTCAGCCTCAAATTGCCCTGCTGGACGCCCTCATGCCCGGCACGGATGGGTTCGAGTGTTGTCGCCGCCTGCGGGCTTTGGATGCGAATCTGCCCTGCTTGATGATTACCTCGCTCGAGGATCAAGCTTCCGTAGACAAAGCCTTTGCTGCCGGAGCCAGCGACTACATGACCAAGCCCATTCACTGGCCGATAATGCGTCAGCGCATCCAACACCTGATCAAGGCCCGCCAGAACTTGTTGAACCTACGCCAACAGGCGGCCCGCGAGCAAGCCCTGAACCGCATCGTCCGAGCCATTCCCACTTCTTTGCAGTTGGATCAAATCCTTGCTGCCGTCACCCGCGAGATAGGCCATTTGCTAGAGGCGGATCGGGTAAGCATCAGCATCTATCAGCCTCAGCAACAGCATTGGCGTATTGTCTCCGAGTACAGCACTCAACAGGATGGCTACCTGGGCTGTCTCATTCCCGATTCCGAAAGCCCCATTGCCCAGCAACTGAAGCAGGGGAAAGTGATGTTGCTGGAGGCAGCCGACCAAGCCAAAGACTGGGTCTACATCTCTGCCATGGCCAAAGCCTATCCTGGCAGTTGGCTGCTGGTACCGCTCTACGGTGGCGAAAACCCCGAATCTGGCCCGACCCACCCCACCCTTTGGGGCAGCCTGTGCCTACAACTGAAAACAGCACGTCCCGGTTGGCTGGCCACCAATCAGGATCTGATCTTGGCCCTGGCCGATCACCTCTCCATCGCCATTCGGCAGGCGGAATTGCTCCAACAGGTTCAGGAGCTGAACCGCACCCTGGAAGAAAAGGTACAGGCCCGCACCGCCCAACTGGATCGCCAAGTACAGGAATTGCAGCGGCTGGATCGCCTGAAAAATGACTTCCTTAGCACGGTGTCCCACGAGCTGCGCACCCCTCTTTCCAACATGAAAATGGCCATCCGCCTGCTCAGCTCCGTCCTGCTGCCTGCCCAGGGCGCTCCCAGATCCCCGGATCCGGCCAAAATCTCTCAGTACTTGAAGGTGTTGGACAACGAATGTGAGCGGGAGATCAGACTGGTCGAGGATCTGCTGGAACTGCAGCAGTTAGAGGTGCTCAAGGGACTCCGTCCCGCTAACGCGAACGGTTCACAGCGGCCCTGCTGGTTGGAGCTGCAAGAGTGGTTGCCCCAGATCGCGGAGCCCTTTGCTCAGGAGGCCCATAGCCGCCATCAGCGCTTCAGCCTTGGGATCCCTCCAGGACTGCCTGCCATTTTTACCCTGCCGGGAGTGCTAAAGTCGGTGCTGGCGGAATTGCTGAAAAATGCATGTAAATTCACCCCTGCTGGGCACCTGATCAGCCTTCAGGCCACCTGCCATTCCGACCACCTGGACATCCAAGTCCTCAACACCGGCGTAACCATTCCCCTGGAAGAGCAAAAGCGGGTATTTGAGAAGTTCTATCGGGTGCCCAGCGCGGATCCCTGGCGGCAAGGGGGGACAGGGTTGGGGTTGGCCCTCGTGCAGCAGCGGGTAAGCCTGTTGCAAGGAAGCATTCACCTCAATAGCGGGGCCAGCCACACCTGCTTTACCTTGCGGCTGCCTCGGGTTCTCCCTGCCTTTGGCCAAGGCAAGCCAGCTCAGCCTAGGGTGTAGGCGTCGGGGTGGCCGGCTTTGGAGAGTTGGAAGCTTCCCCTTCCTGCAAAACTTCTTGCAAGCGGGCCCGAACCCGCTGGTTGAGAACAGGATTTTCGTTCGCCAAGGTCATCAATTCGCGGTATTGAAGCACTGTCAGCCCTTGCTCCTCGACAATGCGGCTGGCTTGGGTTTCTGTGCGCTGCATAATTTGCTCGTACTCCTCCTCGTTCTGGGTTTCCCGCAGTTGGGCGCTCGCTTCCCGGATCAGGGGATCCAACTCCAACAGAATCCGCACCAACTGTTCCACCTGGGCATCGGTGACTTGCTCTGGGGTCAGGGCTGGAGATGCCACAGGGCTGGGAGTTGCTGTGGCCGGAGCCTCCCCCGAAGTTGGAGAAGCAGTGGCAGCAGGGCTAGGCAGCGGGGTTGCTCCCTGTGCCCAAACCGGCAGGGATCCCAAGCTGAGTCCCAGACCCATCAGCAACGCGAATTTCATCATGCCCAAAACTCCCCAAACCCAGACAAGATAGACCTAAGCCCTTGAGGTGCAGCCAAACCTGAAGCCAGACTAGCAAGATGCCTGAATTCCGTCTAATCGGTTCAACGCAGTCCTGAATGCCCATCAAGCTCATCCCAGCTTGCCGGCACCTGAGGCGCGATCTATCCAATCCCTACGGTACCAGAACTCCTCACTCCAGGGCTCCCAGGATGAACTCGCGAAAGGGCTGTGTGGACATGCTGGGGATCTGCAGTGGATCTCTTGTAGAAACAAGAAGTTGGTTGTACAGTCTTACATGCGCTGTTCAACGGTAGCCCGGCACCGGAGTGCCCCTTTCTCTCCTCGGTTGAGCAGCTCCAGACTTGCAGCATCGGCAATTGACTTAGCACTTCAGCCCAAAGGGGGTTGTCTTGAAGCTGAGCTTAGGTATATGTTCTGTTGAGTATCGTTTTTGTTAATGTTAGGCTAGGGTCCAGATTTGATGCGGATCTCCCACATCGGCATCTGACTTTCTTCGCAGGTGTCAGAGCCCGTGGATCCCCTATCAATATCAGCAGTCAACCTAGCAAACGCCCAATCGCCAGCTCTCTTTGCAGGCGATTGTTGGAGGATTTTTTGTTCGGAGAAAGGTTCCCGATTAGATTTTTTTGGGCGCGTCCATAAGTAACCCTTCAAGGGCTTTGAGGGCGACTGCTGTCTTTATTGCCTTTGTAAAAGATGATAACAAAAATGGGTAAAAGTTATTGCTTTTCTTAAGCAGCGCTGATATATTCTTTGCGGTTGCGGTTGTTCGGTCATCCTTCTACAGGAGGCTTACATTGGTTAGGAGAAGAAAGCGTAAGAGTCGCCGTCGTCTGGAAGGGCGCAAAATTTTAGATCACATTCCTCAATTTAATCTGGACAGTGGTGAAGAGAAGTCTGTAACCGCTGCTCGAAAGTATATTCAGGAAAAGTCTATTCAGCCCCCCGCGCTGATTTTGGTGCGGCGAAATGAGCATACCGTTGATCGGTTTTTTTGGGCGGAGAAGGGGTTGTTCGGCGCGCAATATGTCGAGGAGAACCACTTCCTTTTTCCCAGCCTGCGAGCTTTGTTAGCAGAGGTTGCGGCTGAAAAGCCAGAGAAAAAATCCTCGAAGACCCTTGCAACTGCCGCTCGCTAGCTTCTGGCCAGCTTTTCCTACAGCAGGAGCCCAGGAAACAGCCCCCCTACCCTGGGGGGTTTGTTGCAGCCGCTCTCAGAAAATCAAGAAAATCAAAAGAACTGACCCTATTTAGGGGATCCCTTTCACTCAATGGGTTGAGCTTCTGATACCTCACTCCCCATGCTGGATCTGCTGGCGGCAGCGAGGGAGCCACGCGCTACCCTACAAGGGATCCCGTCGGGAGATGCCGGATGAGCCGACTGCCTCAGACCACTGCCCACATCCAAATTACCCGCCGCTCTTGGCAAGAGGGTGCCATTGAGGGGGAAGTCAACGCCAATGGTTGGGCTTGGCGCTTTTGCTGGCGCTTTCGGGCCGGAGAGCTCAGAGTGGAGCCTTCTGTGGGGCGGGCTTTGATTTGCGAGCCCTTGAGCCGTTTTCTGGAAAAATCCGACTATCTGCTGGAACCGGGCAGCAACTACTCGTTTGTGATTCGCAGCAGCTTGTGAACTCTCAATGTAAACTACCCGACTCCGACCGCTAAAGCGGTACGGAGCGGGCTTTCAGTAGCCCTGAGCCTGCTCTGCCCTACCAGAGAACAAAACAGGCCCGAACCTCTAGGCTGGTTTACGGCAGCCCCCAAGAGCGCAATTACGTTTGCACCATTCAAGTCCGCATCTCCTTCCCATCCACAGTGCCCACACTTGAACGACTTACCACTGCGATAGGATTGCGCAGGGTCGGGATGAATGTGCAAACACCGGTGGCAGGTCTGCGACGTGTAAGCAGGCGGCACAAGAACCAGAGAAACCCCTGCAACCCTCGCCTTGTATTCCAGAAACTGACGGAGTTGATAAAACGCCCAACTGTTGGCCCTGCGCCTTTCGGCTTTGCTGCGTGGCTGTTGATTGACCCTTTCCCGAATCCCTGTCAAGTCTTCCAGAGCAATAGCGCTGTTTGTCGCCTTTGCCCTAGAGACAATAGCTTTGGAGATGCGATGATTGACCCACGCCTGAAAGCGCCTCTCCTTGCCAGACAGCCGTTGCAACAGTTCTCTGCATCTGCGCCGCGAACTGCGTGTGCCCTTACTGGCTTTGCGTTGGAGTACCGCCCTCAGCTTGGAGTAGTGGTCTCGGATTCGGTTCAACTGCTGTCCATTCCAGTTATCCCCCTCTGACGTATGGGCAATATCTGTCCTTCCCAAGTCCACCCCCAGCACTCTGCCCGTGCGTTGCGGTGGGTACGGTTCCGTTTCCACACAGATTTGAATGGAGTAGGAGCCATCTTTGCGCTTGACCAGAGTGGCAGATTTGGGATTGGAGCCTGCCAACTGTTCTCTCTGGTAGCGGCCAATCGCCAGCTCAAAGCGCTCCCGACCCTCCACCGTGGTCAGCGACACCGTCCAGTCTTTCTCGCGAAACGAAAAGATACGGGCATCGTAGGTCGCAAAGCCTCTCTCGAACGCTTTGACGGGGCGGTTTTTCTGTTGGGCAACTTTACGGGCGCCGGCCAGCCGTCTGCAGACCTGCTGAGCCAAGTTACTGGACAAGCCAAACCGAGCGCGAATCTGGTAATAGCAAAGGGACTGGAGTTTGACTGCGTTGACTACTTTTTCTGGTGTGTTTTGGTTGACCCAGTTCAACGCCTGCACAAAGGCATCCATTGTCGCGTCCAATTTGGCGGCTTGCGACTGGGACACCTTGAGCTTGCAGGAGACGGTCAGGACTTGGGTCATGGTTCTATCATAACTTCCGCATTCCTCCCGACACTGACCCTACGGGTACAGTGCGGGGCTCCTGCGATTTCTAGCTGAGCATATCTGAGCAGAGCTTTTGCCCAGCACCAAAGACCGGGGCTGAGCAATGGAAGGCATCTGCTACGGTGACCCAGAAACCAGGTCTCAAGCCCCGTGGGCGAAGAGTGCCTCCCCTCTCACTCCTGTCGCGCCCAAGCTGTTCGCACTTGAAAGAATCCTCGCCCTCTAGGCAGGGGGGTAGTCAATAAAGCTGCAGCAGCCTTTGGTCTTCGGCGGGGGAGGAGGCACATCCAGAGCTGGGTTGCACTCAAAGAAGCCCAGGGGCTTGAGCATAAAGCCGATGTAGCTAACCGGCATCACCGGCCAGTCTTCGGTGCGGGGGAAGTGATTGCAGCCAAAGCTATACCAGAGCACCAGGCGGGTGTTTTCCAGGGATCGGTTCGCTTGCGTCCATTGCACCAGCCCTTCGCCACCGGGATGTTGGTTGGGGTAGTTCCCTGCTGGGAACTTCTCGCCGGGATGGTAGGGCGTGGCCCAGAGGTGGTGGGCCAGATAGCCCGCCCGTCGGTACAGCCAAGAGTCGGGGTGGGCCAAAAGCTGGACGTTTTCCCCCGGCATCAGTTTGTAGGCCACCGGCTGTCCCAGGCGGTTGTGGCGATTGGGGTTGACAATCTTCCAATAGCGGCCCCGCAAGGGATCCACCGTTTGCTTAGCCTCCTGCTCGGTTTTGAGCAGGGTGGAGCGGGCGCGAAAGGCGTTGCCGTGAGGGTTATCCGGCCCCAGAGGCAGAGGTTCTGCATGCACTTCATAGAGGGAGTTGCACGGCCCATCCACCGCCATATCGAGGCGGACAGTGAAAAAGTGCTGGTGGTTGAGGCCAGACAATTGGGGTGCCACCAAGACGCCAAACTCCGGCTCTTCCCCCGGCAACGTGGCGCAAGTGTTGATGATGCCGGTGAGCTTGGCTTCAAACTCCAGCGTGCCATCCTGGTAGAAGTACCAGAAAAAGCCGTAGTCGTAGTTGCCAATGGTGGTGAAAAAGGAAAGCACCAACCGCCGCGAGCGCCGCACCTGCGCCCGTTCCGTGCGCCAGTCGGTGTGCTTCCAGAGCACCCCAAAATCCTCCTCGTGCATGCAGACGGCATTTTTCAAAAGCATGGGCTCACCGCTGTTAGTGGGCAGCCAGGCATCGAAGTAGTAGATTTCCCCCAGACAGTCGCAGCCCAGCTGCAGGGAGTTGGCCTGCATGCCAATGCCGTATTCCCCCACATCAAAGGCATTTTTGCGGAAGTGGGGATCCCGCGGATCCCCGTAGGGCACCACCATCTCGGCTACCGAGGCGCGGTAGAGAATGGGGCGAAGGCGGCCTTGATCCTCGTAGCTCACCTGGTGGAGGACGAGCCCCTCTCGCGGGTTAAAGCTGATGCGCAGATCCCACTTCTGCCAGCGGATGTGGTGGCCGTCCACCTGGAAGCTCACCCCTTGGGGCTGAGTGATTTCTAGTGGCTTCAAGTCTTGGCGAAAATCTTTGAAAAACAGCTCGTCGAAGTTACCGGACTCCGGCGGCAAGGGCCACAGACCCCGATCCTCCACCTTGACAACTTGCATGCGGTTGAGGTCAATCCAGGGGTAGAGCCCCTCGATGGGGCGGGCATAGCCGTTGTCGCAAGGGGAAGTACGTAGGAAACAAAAGCCTCGCACCAGCCGCCGCCCTTCTTCTTCCGGGATCCCGAAGTAGCCCACCGTCCAGTAGTCCACCATCACCAAATCCACATCGGCAATCCCCCGCCGCTGCAGAGCCGCCAAAAATTGGGGATCCTCCTTGAGCAGGCGGTCGCAGGCGTACACCTCATCGTCGAGCAGAGGGGGCTGCACGCCCGGAACGAGCTGCCAAGAGCGCACCTGCTGTGTTGACAGAGAGACCACGGCTTCGTAGGTGTTGCCACTGGCCGGATCCAACAGCACCACGAAAGCCTGCCGATCCCACGGCTGCCCCGGCTGCCACGCTTCCATCCAAGGCCGCTCCGGCTCTTGTAGCTGGATGGTTACAAAGCGCCCCTGAGAACTGAGGGGCCGTTGCCGGCGCAGGATCTGCACCACTTGCCGCATCTCCTCAGCACTAAGGGGATCCAAGGGGTGGCCTTGGGACAATGCAGGTTCGCTCGACTGATGCTGTCGATCCAAACTGGGAGAAACTTCACAAACCACAGCAATAACCTTGAATTCTTCGGTTGGAAAATGATTGAGTTGAGCTAGGAAAAAATAGGGAGAAGTCTGCTGAGAAAGGTCAAAGGGATACCTTCGCTCGCCATGCCGCGGGCCAGCCCATCAACCCAACTCAGAGAATCCAAAAAACCTAACAGCAGGCTAAACAGACTATCCTGTTGCCATCGCCAACATCGGGCAACTTTGCAAGAGATACCCGGGGAAAGGAAAACTTAAGCCAAAGCCCAAGGAAGTGAAGACAACCTCGGCCCTGCTAATTGTCCAGATCTAGCAATCTTCTGTTTCCCCGTCCGCTAACCAAATGAAGAGGGCAACGGCACCTTGAGAAGCCGCGCCAGGGCGAACAGGAAACCGTCAACCCATCGGGAAAATCTGAATACAGGTCTTACTACAGATAAACCCAACCTCGAGAGCAGGAGAAGTTTTCTGTGATTAAACGTCAGGCTTAACGTTGCACAGGAAAGCATAAAAAAGAGAAAACGCTTCACGCAGGCTAAGGGCAGGATCACACCGAGAAAGCTCAACGCAACGTCAACTCTCGCAAGAGCGCAAAGACATCTCGAAGCCTGCCCTGACCCTACCTGCCAGGGGGATCCCACTGCTTGGGATCCGAAACGCAACCGACCATCACTATAGCAGAGGCACCCCCCTTTCCCACAAGCCCGGCCCAAAGCCTCCCGGTCGCATCAGCAGGGTGTGACCCTAGGCCTTCTCCCCGTGAAGTTGAAGTCCAGCTCAATAGGATCTCCCAGGTTCTCTGAAAATTGTCCACAATGAGGCAGGGCTCATAGAATCTGGTGAGGGAGATGGCTTCAACTCGATACCGCCTGGTGCCGGTGCGGCCAGGAGACGGCAGCTTTTATCCAGAGCATCTCTATTTGGCCTTAGAAGCTACCCAACTGGGCTATTGGCAACTGGATCTGTGCAGCTGGGAGTTGAGTGCTTCTCCCCAGTGCAAGGCCAAATACGGGCTGGATCCCGGCCAAGATTTCACCCTGGAAGTGTTTTTGCAGCACGTTCACCCGGAAGATCGCCAAAGGGTGAAAGAAGCTTTGCAGACGGCTGGGCCCAGGGCGGTAGAGGGGGATCCCAACTTTTCGGTGGAATATCGGGTTTACCAGGCCGACGGCCAGATGCGCTGGCAGCTTTCCCAGGGGGTTGTCCTGCTGGGGCCGAAAGGGGATCCCGGCGAGATTGTCGGCGTGACCCTGGATATCAGCGAGCGCAAGCAACTAGAGGCCACCTTGGCTGAGCGGGAGTGTCGCCATCGCCAGATCCTGGAAGCTCTGCCCGACATGCTGCTTTGTCTGGATCGCCAGGGCCGCTGTCTGGAGTTCAAGCCGCCCAGCTATTTTTCTGTCCCCCATCCCCCTGCCTACTACCTGGGCAAAACTCCTGAAGAGCTGTTTCCTGATACCGGTTGCACCGGTGGGGCGGAACCCATAGCCCAAGCCATTCGCGAGCATCTGGAGCTGGCCTTGGCAACCCGGCAAGCTCAAGAGATCGAATACCCCTGCCCAGAGGGATCCCCTCAGCCCCAATATCGGCAGGCTCGCATCGTCCCCTATGGGGAAGATCAAGTGCTGATGATCATTAGAAACATCACCCCTCGTAAGCAAGCCGAGCTGAAGCTGCAGCGGCAATTGCAGCGAGAAAGGCTGTTCAGCCAGCTCATTCAGGCCATCAACACCTCTCTGGACTTACCCACCCTATTTGATGTGGCGGTGCGGGAAGTGGGGGCAGTGTTGCAGGCAGCACGAGTTACCCTTTATCAGTACCTGCCCGCTGAGGCCGTGTGGTTGGGCATTGCCAGCCATAGCCGATTTCCTAATTTGCCCAACAATCTGAACCTGCGACTGCCGGATAGCAGGGATTTTATGGTTTTCGATCATTTGAAACGGCTGCAAATTTTTCATGTCCAGGATCCGGAGCAGATTGCCGATCCCTTTGCCATTTATGAGAAGCGAGAATACCAACTGGGCCCTTGGCTGGTGATCCCGGTGGCTTGTCAGGAACAAATGTGGGGCGGGCTATCGCTGCGGCGCCTGACTTCAGATCCGGATTGGCAAACCGATGAGATCGAGTTGGCCAAGGCCATTGGGGATCACCTGGCGGTGGCCATTCAGCAGGCAGAGCTTTATCAAAAGCTGCAACAGACCAATGCTGAATTGGATTACCAAGTGCGGGTGTGCAATGCAGAGCTCGAACAAGCTTACAACGACGAAGCGCTACTCCAGCTCATCACCGAAGAAATTCGCTCCACTTTGGACGAACAAAAAATCTTGGAAACGGTAGCCCGAGAACTGGCCCTGAGCTTGAACCTATCCAATTGCACCATTGCCCTTCATGACCCAGAGCGGCAGGTCAGCGTTTTGGCGGTGGACTATTTGGCCGGAGAAGGGATCCGGCGCTTCCCCCTGGAGGTTTCGTTTGCGGATTTCGCCCATGTGCTTCGTCAGCTCCGGCGCGGACAGCTTTGCCAATTGAGCAACTTCCATCACCCCTGCTGGCCCAACCACGACCGCTACACCCTGATCATCGCTCCCATTTGCGACAAAAGGGATCTGACAGCTCAACACGAGGAACTGCTTGTTTTGGGAGATATTTGTGGATCCCGTCCACCGGGGCAGATATTTACCGAGCGGGAACAACGGCTTATCCAACGGGTAGCCGGCCAATGTGCCATCGCCATTCGCCAAGCACGTCTTTATCAAACGATCCAGCGTCAGGTGCAACAGTTGCAGGAGCTCAACCAACTCAAAGATGAGTTTCTGCACATGGTCTCCCACGAAATGCGCACACCTCTCACCAACATGAAGCTGGCTATTGGGTTTCTATCTAAAGCCAACCTAACTGAGCGGGAAAGGCGCTACTTGCAGATTTTGGAGATGGAGACCAACCGCGAGCTGGAGTTAATCAACGACCTGTTGGAATTGCAAGCCCTCGAATCCGGAAACAAAGTCCTCAGACTTACCTGTTTATCTCCCCAGGAATGGATCCCCAATCTTGCCGAGCCCTTCCGGCTGCGGGCTGCGCAGCAAGGCCAACAGTTCCAGGTGGAATGGGATCCCGACCTTTGGCCCCTCTACACAGATGAGAGCCTCTTGTCGCGGGTGGTCAGCGAGCTTTTAAACAATGCGTGTAAGTACACCCCCACTGGGGAAAGCATCTATTTGAGTGTGAGCCAGGCTAACTCCAATGGCCGTCCCGGCTGGCTGATCACGGTGCGCAATACAGGGGTGGAAATTCCTGCAGAAGCGTTGCCCCGCCTTTTTGAAAAGTTCTATCGCCTCCCCCAGTTGGATTGCCGCAACGCCGGGGGAACGGGCTTGGGTCTATCGCTGGTTCAAAAGGCAGTGGAGCTGATGGGCGGATCCCTGCGGGTGGAAAGCCACTCTCGGCAGGTGATGGTTCAGATGTGGTGCCCCCATCAGGGCAGCTTGTCGGAAACCCCAAGCAAGGCTTAGAGGGCAAGGCCAGCGCCTTGCGCAGGACTCGAACCTGCAACCATCGACTTAGAAGGTCGGTGCTCTATCCTTTGAGCTAGCAAGGCCGAAGAAAAGGGTGCAGAGCCATTATATCCCCGACCCAGTTCCCAATCCCCAACCCTGCCCACCTGCCTCTGGCTTGGATTTCCGCAGTGTTGCTTGGGCAAATTGCGCGGTTTGCCTTAGGGAGCCAGGGCGGGATCCCTTCACCGTGGGAATGTTGGTTTTCGCTCAGGATATGAACGTCAAAGAGATCGTCTGCCAAGCTCTTGGAACGGGACGTCTGGGCGTCTCTCAGGAAACTTGACTGTACGGATAAGGAAGACTTGCAGACGGCAGATGCTTTGAGCAGATGCTTTGATCAGTGCCTTTTTGGATGGCGCTGTGCAGCGGGAGAGCCACAACTGGGCTCCCTGTGCATCGATCCCTTAAAATGGGCGAGCCGAAAGCAGAAAAGTACTCGTTTGAGTTCGAGGATCCCATGCAACCGAGCTATTGCGTCGGAGATAAGTCCAAAATGGGTGTTGAGGTGTCGAAAATTGGGATCCCCATGCCCTTGCTCCCTGATCCTGGCTCAGCTGCGGAAAAGAAAGCTGCCTCTGGCACTCAAGCTCTGTCTCCGGCAGCCAAGCGTCTGCTGCGCCTCTATCACGGTGGTAGCTTCATCTTTCTGGGCCTGCTGTGGCTGGTAGTCGGGATCCCCAGTCTCTGGGCTTTGCGAGCGGATATAGCCCGCCTGTGGGATTACTTTACTTGGACGGGCCTGCGATATGCCTTGTTTCACCGCCCAGGATGGCCCACCTTGGGGTTATTGCTCTGTGTCAGCTTCACGATGGGGATCCTAATTGCCCAAAGCCGCTATGAGCTGTTCGGCCTGTATCCGGTGGAGCGTCTCATGCTGGAGCAGCAATCCCGCTGGATCCTATCCTTGCCGGTGTGGCATCCGCTGCGGCGCTGGTTGGTGCGCAGGTTGGATACTCAAGATTAGGTTTTGGCTGCTACTTGGGATCCCTGCCGGCACCGAGGCAAAATCTCGTTTGCGTGCGGGTAAACTACCCGACTCCGACCGCTAAAGCGTTACGGAGCGGGCTTTCAGTAGCCCTGAGCCTGCTCTGCTCTACCAGAGAACAAAACAGGCCCGAACCTCTAGGCTGGTTTACGACAGCCCCCAAA
>NZ_JBSSBO010000038.1:0-28226 GCF_054058915.1 Thermostichus sp. MS-CIW-41 | reverse complement strand
GTTTTACATACCTAGCCATACCAAGCAGACATACTGAACATACTGTACATTATTTTCAGTATAGTCCAGCGTATCATTGACTAGAGTCATGCTCCCGCCTTGGCAGGGTTAACTCCAGCACGCTAAGGTAGCGGACGGCCTTTTTGGATCCCGGGCATGAGTTTTATCTTGCGCAATGCGTTAATTCCCACCGCCACCGGCTACGAAACCGCAGATGTGCGAATCGAGGGGGAACGGATTGCTGCCATAGGCAGAGGGTTACCCGCAACGGGCGCAGACAGCCTGGAACTGGATGCCAGTAACCAACTCTTGCTGCCGGGCTTTGTCAATGCCCACACCCATTCTTCCGAAATGTGGCAACGAGGGATCATACCGCCCTATCCGCTGGAGCTGTGGCTGGCACAACTGCACGAGTACTCGCCGCCAGAGCCGGAAAAGGTCTACCTCAGCGCCCTGGCTACGGCGGTGGAGACCCTGCTGACGGGCGGCACAACAGTGGTGGATCATCTGGTGCTGATCCCTGGCCAGGAACTGGCCACCATTGAGGCAGCAGTGCGGGCCTACCGGGAGGCCGGGATCCGCGCCTTCGTGGGCCCCTTGATCCAGGATCAGGCTCTCTCTCGGGGGTTGCCCAGCAGCTCCTCTTGGGATCGGGAGCCGGAAACCTATCCCCTCTCCACAGCAGAGGTGCTGGCCATTGTGGAAGAGGCGGTGCAGCGCTTTCACCGGCCAGAAGAGGGCATTACCCTCATGGTGGCTCCCACAGGGATCCAACTGTGCTCAGACGAGCTGTTCAAGGGCTGCGCGGAGTTGAGCCAGAAGTATGACCTACCCCGCCACGCTCACCTGCTGGAAACCCGCGCCCAGCAGATGCTGGCCCAGGAAAAGTACGGCTGCAGCGCAGTCGAGCATCTGGAGCGCTTGGGCTACCTAGACCGGAAAACTTCCTTGGCCCACTGCGTCTGGCTCAGCGATGCCGATATTGAAATCCTGGCCCGTACCGGCTCTACGGTTGTTCACAACCCCCTGAGCAACCTGCGCCTAGGCAGCGGCATTGCCCCCATCTTGAAATACCGCCGGGCAGGGGTGAACGTGGCCTTTGGCTGCGATGGATCCGCCAGCAACGATTCGCAGGATTTGCTAGAGGCCATCAAAATCGGCACCATCCTTCACAACATCACGGATCCCGACTACCGCCACTGGATCTCGCCCCGCGAGAGTGTGGAGATGGCCTCCCGCGGTGGGGCCATTGGCCTGGGGCTAGGGGAGGAGCTGGGATCCCTGGAAGTGGGCAAGCAAGCGGATCTGGTGCTGTACGATCTCACCCAACTGTCGCTGTTGCCCCGTACCGATCCCATTGGGCTGCTGGTGTTGGGTCGGCCCACCCAGGCAGTGCATAGCGTTTGGGTGCGAGGAAAACAGGTGGTGTCCGGCGGAGCCGTGACGACGGTGGATGTGGCCAAGCTGCGGCAGGATCTGTTTGCCCACAGCACCTGGGATCCCTTCCGCCGATCCCAGCAGGCAGAGCATCTGGAAGCTCGTTATCGTCGGGTGATGGGCTTGCCAAAGTAGCGTTGGATGTCCCTGTGTGGCCAGAAGAAGCAGACCGGGCCAGCATCACAGAGCAGGTGAAACGACAGGCGCTGGCGCTGGGCTTTGACAAAGTTGGCATTGCCAGCACAGAGGATCCCCCCGACTTGCGGGGTCTGCAAGCTTGGCTGGCCGCAGGCATGGCCGCCGACATGACCTGGATGGCCGATCCCCGGCGAATGGATCCAGAGCGGGTGCTGCCAGGGGTGCAATCTCTGGTCTGTGTGGCCTTGAATTACTACACTCCCATCCGCCACAGCCAGGATCCCGGCAAGGGCAAGATCTCCCGCTACGCCTGGGGGCGAGATTATCACCGCGTGTTGGGACGGCGGCTCAAACAACTCCACCTCTGGATGCAAGCCCAGTTCCCAAATCATACGGGTCGATTCTACGTGGATACCGGCCCGGTGGCGGAAAAGCCCTGGGCCATGCAGGCGGGCTTGGGTTGGATCGGCAAAAACAGCCTGTTGCTCACCCGCGAGTACGGCTCCTGGGTGTTTCTGGGAGTGATCCTGACCACCCTGCCGTTGCTCCCTGACCAGCCCCACACCGCTCACTGCGGCACCTGTACCCGCTGCCTAGAGGCTTGCCCCACGCAGGCCATCGTCAGCCCAGGGGTGGTGGATTCCCGCCGCTGCGTTGCCTACCACACTCTAGAAAGCCACGCCGAGCGGATCCCTGCCAAGATTGCCCAGAACCTGCACAACTGGGTGGCCGGCTGCGACATTTGCCAGGAGGTCTGCCCTTGGAACCAACGCTTTGCCCAACCCAGCCGGATCCCGGATTTTCAGCCCTACTCTTGGAATGTTGCCCCTGATCTCCAGGAGCTGGCCCGGATCGATGATCGGGAATTCGACCACAAGTTTCCGGCCTCTGCCCTGCGCCGGCTCAAGGCCCACCGCCTGCGCCGCAACGCCCAAGCAGCCCTGGAAGGCAATTCCAGCTCTGCAGCTGGCAGCAACGATTTGGAAGCCCCCTCTACTTAACTTGGATACGCTTTCCTAGCAGGATCTTGCGGCCTCGAGGCCGGCGCCAGAAAATGGTGGGGCTATTGTCTCTGGGCCAGGGACGCAAGCTAACATACATGCCCTACCCTCTTTCTGAGGCTACAGTGCTGGGCCGCCATGGTCTTGCTCTCGTGGGAGCGGTTTTGCGCAAAGGACGTGTGGACTTGGTGCAGGAGTTTACCCACCGCTTTGTTTGAGCTGGATCGACTCAAACACAGTAGCCCCACCTAAAACACGGTCATTTCAAGCTAGATTAGGACACTGATACATTCACGCTGAACTCTCCTGAACATGGTTCAGGAAAGAAGCGATCGCATCCTGCCTATCTCTGTTCGCGTCAGCGGGACGGAGTCCAAACAGGAAGGCGGTATCCCGCAAAGCCCTGAGGAATACCCCCCGAGCGCTTTCCCCCTTCACTTCCCGGCAACCGTTGCGGTGGACTCAAGGATCAGGGGGAAACTTGGTCTACTATATCCCTCTCAATGACTTTTGCCAAACCGCCTAAAGCTCAGTAAATTCAGCAAAGTTCAGGGTTTTGGGGGTTAGAGGCATGCTCCCTGAACGCTCGGCGCCGCTTCCGCGACCATCCCTGGCTCCTTTCCCTCTGGGAGAGGGGGCAATGCAAACAACTGTAGATTTGTACAAACAACTGTAGATTTGTACTGAGATGATCTTGAGAGTTTTGGACTAGAGCTGGGTGGAGCTCTCCTAAGACTAGGTAGCCCGTAGCTGCACCGGCATAACCAAATAACAGAGCCGCATTGCCCCAAGGGGCTTCCAGATGGCCGGCTGCGTGGCGCCGTTTAGCTCCAGGCTCACCTGCTGCGTATGAAACACCCTGAGGGCATCCAGCAGGTAACGCACATTGAAGGCCAGCTCCAGGTCAGGACCGGACATCTGCACTGGCAACGATTCCTCGCCACTGCCCACATCGGGCGCCTCGGTGCTGATGCGCAGGGTTTGGGTTGCGGCAGAAAGATTGAACTTGACGATGTCGTTTCTTTGGGCAGCGAGTACTCCCACCCGCTCCAGCGACTCCATCAAGGGCCGACGCTCCAGGGTTACCTGCCGCTCAAATTGCCTGGGAATCAGGCGGTTGTAGTCGGGATATTGGCCCTCCAAGAGACGGCTGGTAATCCGCTGTTGGCACTGGGTTTTGCTGGCGCGAGGGGGCAGGACAAACTGCACCTGGGATCGGTCAAACCGCAATTCCACCGTAGAGGCGACGGTCTGGGTGCCGAGGATGCGCTCCACCTCTCGCAAAGTGCGAGCGGGAATGGTGAAATCCAACCCTATTTCCCCATGGGCCGAAGCAACCGGGATCCCTTCGGCCTCCACCTGCACCATCGCCAGACGGTGCCCATCGGTGGCTGCAAACTCCAGGCAAGGGGGATCCCCCGCCAAGAGCTTGACATGCACCCCTGTGAGCACCTGCTTGGTCTCATCTCCAGAGGCCGCAAAAAGGGTTTGGCCGATCCCTTGCAACAGGCTCTCGATGGGCAGCTCCAGAGCCTGAGCTGTTGGGCTTTCCTCCCCCACAAAATCGCCATCTGCGTCGGCGGTGCGGAGCGATATTTCCGGTAGGGTGGGGTACTCTTCAGCCGACATGCTGCGCACTTGGTACTGGCCGGCTGCCGACATGAGAATCACAGGGGCACTCTCCTGAGCTTGGCTGCTCGCGTCAAGAGTCACTGGGCCGCTGGGCAGGCGGCTGACGATGTCGCTGAGCAGCTTTGCAGGCAGGGTGGTGCGACCGGATCCCTTGACCTGAGCCTCGAACTCGCTGCGAATGCACAAGTTCAAGTCAAAGGCAGTGAGGGCAACCCGTTGAGTTTCCGCATCGACCTCTACCAACACGTTGGCCAAAACGGGCAGGGCGGGGCGGCTGGCCACAGCCCGTCCAACGGAAGTGAGGTGGTGGCTGAGATCGGCTTGCTCGCAGGTGAAGCTGAAACCTTCCGGAGACGAGTCCACGGCCCCGTCAAGGTATCCCTCCCCACGCTGAGGAGCTGCAGTCTTGCTGCTGCGCAACACTGCCGCAAATGGCTCGGCCTCGAGTTCTCGATCCACAGGACGTTGAGCTTGCACCATGGGGGGCACTTGAGGGCTGCACACGCAGATCCTACACCGACTGCCCCGGTTGGATCCCTGCCCTTGCAGACAAGTTTTGGAAAATTTGCCTCGCGCGTAGGACAGATCTGAAATTTCGATCCCTGCCTAATTTAATTTTTTGATCTAGTAGTAGTAGGGGCTGTGGAAACTGTGGAAAGTGATCGTCAACACCTTGTGCCATGAGCTTTTGAGCCTATTCCCCACCTGTGGAAAAACTGTGGATAACTTGGCCACTTTTCCACAGGGTATTTATACCTGTTAATAACTTGGGGGGTTTTTCCACAGGTTTTCCACAGATTTTCCAGGTTTTTCCACAGGTTTTCCACAGGCTAATGTTGTGATTTCCTGACAAATTCATAAAAATTAACACACAGTCAGTGTGAGATCCCCTAAGGTAGTGAATCCTTCCCCCTAGATATGGCTGGGGATTCCACCGGAGCTGGGGCGGGCTTCGCTGGATTTCCCCAGGTTTTCCACAGGCTGTCGAAGAAAGCCTGGGATATTGCTCTGGGCTTGTCGGCCTTGCCTGGCCACCTGTGAGCTGACACGGGATTTTTGGCAAGACCCCAGAGGAGCGGGAAAGCGCTCTGCGCACCAGAAGCGGCAAAGGAGGTCAGGATGAGGATGGGACAGCGCCTGACCCAAAATTGGGCTGCTGCAGGAGCGAGTCGCAATAGGGATGCGGTCTAGAGTCCGTACCCGCGAAGGGCCAGGCGTAGGTCAACGGGATCCGTTTTGGTGATGGCGGGAGCGCAGCACGATCACGTCAGAAAGCTGGCGCAGTTGACTTTGAACCTGGGTGAGCTGTTTCTTATCACGTACATCGATACAGAGATCGATCAGGGCGGTGCGGTTGGCAAAAGTTTGTACCTTAGCATTGCGAACATTAATGCCTTGATCCGATAGGCGGGAAAGGATGTCCCGCAGCACCCCGACGCGGTCGATAACCTCCAGATGCAGTTCTACCGGGTAGATCTGGGTGCTCTGCCGCAGTTGCTCTTCGTTCCAGCGTACTGGCACCAGGCGTTCCCCCGAAACCTGAGCCACCCGTGGACAGTCCTGATGGTGGATACTAATACCCTTAAAGCGGGTGACTACGCCCAAAATCGGATCCCCCGGCAGCGGGTTACAACACTTGGCCAACTGGTGTTTCAGACCCTCCACCCCCAGAATGGGAGATTGGGATTTGATAGAACTGGGAGCCGCAGAAGCCCGTGGCAACAACAGCTTGGATCCCTCAAGCGATTCCTCCTCTGTAGGGGGGGATACTGCCGGTTTGCTGACCTCCTGTAGCCGATGGATCACCAGCGTGGGGGTCGTCTCGCCATAACCCAGAGCGGCCAACAAATCCTCTACGCTGGCGTAGTTGAGCTTTTCGGCTACCTTCTGCATCCGCTCTGATTTGAGCAGGGCATCAAAGCCCGTTTTGCCCAGCTCCCGCTCCAGCAAATGCCGGCCCCGCGCGATGTTTTGCTCGCGATTGGAGCGCTTAAACCATTGGCGAATGCGATTGCGGGCAGAGCTGGTGGCAACGAAATTGATCCAGTCCAGGCTGGGATGGGCATTTTTGTGCGTGATGATCTGCACAATGTCGCCGTTGCGCAGGCGGGTATCCAGGGGCACGATCTTGTTGTTTACCCGCGCTCCTGCACAGTGATCCCCAATTTCGGAGTGGATGCGATAGGCGAAGTCTACCGGACAGGATCCCTGGGGCAGGGCCAGCAAGTCCCCCTTGGGCGTGAAAACGTAAACCTCGCTCTCAAACAGATTCTCGCGAAGGGTGTCCAGATACTCTTTGTCGTCTTTGAGGTCGTTTTGCCACTCCAACAGCTGTCGCAGCCAGGTGAAGCGCTCCTCGTCGGGCTTGACAGTGGTGCTGCCGGCCTCCTTGTACTTCCAGTGGGCGGCGATCCCGTACTCAGCCACGCGGTGCATCTCTTCGGTGCGGATCTGCACCTCCACCGGTCTTCCCTGCGGGCCAATCACCGCCGTATGCAAAGATTGGTAACGATTGGCCTTGGGCAGACCAATGTAGTCTTTGAAACGCCCAGGGATGGGGCGAAAGCAGTTGTGAACGACTGCCAGCACCCGATAGCACTCGCTGTTGGTATGTACGATTACCCGAACTGCTGAGAGATCGTAAATCTCGTGAAATTCTTTGCGCTGCTGCTGCATCTTGCGATAGATGCTGTACAAATGTTTGGGCCGCCCGCTGATCTCGAAATGTTCCAGCCCCGCTTGAAGAAGGTTCTGCCGCAGCTCTTCGATAAAAGCTTGGATCTCGGCCTCTCGCTCGGCGCGCTTGGCGTTGACCAATTCCTGAATCTTCCGGTAAGCCTCGTAGTCCAGATACTTAAAAGCCAAGTCTTCCAGTTCCCATTTGAAGTGCCAGATCCCCAGCCGGTTGGCCAAAGGGGCGAAAATTTCCATGGTTTCGGCTGCAATCTGCCGTTGCTTGCTGGGGGAGAGATACTGCAGCGTGCGCATGTTGTGCAAGCGATCCGCCAGCTTGACCACGATGACTCGAATGTCTTTGGCCATGGCCACGAACATGCGGCGGAAATTTTCCGCTTGCTGCTCGGTTTTGCTGGAGAAATTGAACTTAGAGAGTTTGGTAACTCCTTCTACTAGTAGGCGAACTTCAGAGCCGAATTCAGCTTCCAGGGCTTCTGGGGTAACTTCTGTATCCTCAATAACATCGTGCAAAAGGCCCGCTGCCACCGTCACCGCATCTCCCCCCAGCTCCCGCAGGAGAGTAGCCACGGCTACCGGATGGGCAATGTAGGGATCCCCTGATTTGCGTTTTTGGCCCTGATGCAAACAATAGGAAAACTCAAAGGCACGGCGCAGCAGATTGGCTTCTTCAGCCGTGTAAGGCCGCAGCCCATCGCCGGGATCCTCGGCACCGGAAAGCAGAGCACGCAGCCACCCTGGCACCTCAAAACCGAGGCTATTCAGGTCGAGACCTCCATCTGAGGTGGCAATGACAGCCGTCTGACCCATGCGAACCCGGCGAAAAGGGATGTTTGATTACTGACTATAGTTCATCCAGCTTAACCGCCGACAGATCAAGAGGGAAAAAACGGGTGGAATAGAAAGAAGCATTGGCTGTCTGCCAACGCCGACCGCTTGCCATCCTCGGCAGATCGAGGCTTAGTCTTCGCCCCACTCCTCGCAGTCGCCGATTAAATCGCAGAGAGGATCCGAGGGGCAGTAGTCTTGCAGCTCCAGCTCTTGGGCAATCGCCTGCCACTCCCGCTGGGGGAAGAAGGGTTGCAGGTGGGCAATGGCTTCGGAGCGGCGTAAGACCCCCTGCTGAATGAGGCGACGAGCTTCCTCCTGGATGGCCTCAACCGCATAGTGGGTGGCTTGTAAAGTGGGCATAGCTTAACCTACACGTGGAATGGATGGGACGCACCGAAGGGTCAGGGAAAATCTTGCCTCGCTACCCCCATCATAGAACTGGGTCTCGTTTCGTAGCAAGAGATACAAGTTTGTATTGCAGGCAACCTTAAGGCCCGCTTAAAAGCCCAAGCCATCGGCTCCTGCGGTCACTATGCCTTTTTCTGGGTTCAGAGTGACGATAGATCCATCCCGGATTAAGCGGGTAGCATCCTTGACCCCCACCAGCACCGGCACCCCCAGCCGCAGGCCAATGACTGCTGCATGAGAGGAGGCTCCCTCTTCTTCGGTAATCACGCCGGCTGCCTGTTTGATCGCCTCCACATAGTTGGCGTCGGTGGATTGGGCAACCAAAATGTCCCCGGCGGTGATTTTGCCGGCATCGAGGCTGGATCTCAAGATGCGGGCCGGGCCGCTGACAATGCCCTTGCCAAACCCTTTGCCTTGAGCCACCACCGCTTTCACCACATCCACCTTGATCAGATCGGTGGATCCCGCAACGCCTGGCAGGGTTCCTGCACTGAGCACCACCAAGTCGCCATCCTTGAGCAAGCCATCTTCCTGAGCCAAGCTGATGGCCGCTTGAAAGGTCTGGCGGGTGGTGGCCAAATCCATAACCAACAGCGGATGTACCCCCCAAACCAACTGCAGCCGCCGTGCCACCTCCACATGGGGGGTTACGGCCAGGATGGGAGTGCGGGGACGAAACTTGGAGACATTGCGAGCGGTAGCCCCCGTTTTGGTCAGGGTCATCACGGCTACGGCATCCAACTCCTGGGCGATCTCCCCCACGGCGCGGCTAATCGAGTCGGTGATCAGGGTTTTGGGCCGCATCCCGGCAGGACTGTTGCCGTTGTTTTGGCTCAGCTCCTGCATGGCAAGGGTGCGAAGGCGTTGTCGTCGGTCGGCGGAGGTCAGGTCAAAGTAATCGCGCTCGGTGCGCACGGCAATGCGGGCCATGGTGGCAACGGCCTCGACAGGGTATTTGCCCACAGCCGTCTCGTTGGAGAGCATAACGGCATCGGTGCCATCCAAAATGGCGTTGGCCACATCGGAGATCTCGGCACGGGTGGGTCGGGGGCTGTGCACCATGCTGTCCAGCATTTGGGTGGCCGTAATCACCGGGATCCCCAGGGAGTTGGCCAGGGCGATCACCCGCTTCTGCAGGATCGGCACCTCTTCCGCAGGCAGCTCTACCCCCAGATCTCCCCGCGCCACCATCACACCGTCGCTGAGGGCCAAAATCTGGGGCAGCTGTTCAATGGCCTCGTGTTTCTCGATCTTGACGATGATGGGTACCCGCTTGTCGGCTGAGCCGGAAGAAGGCCGTTTGGCTGAGGCAATGAGCTCCCGCAGCTCCAGCACATCAGAGGGATCCCGCACAAAGCTGAGGGCCACCCAATCCACCCCTTGGTTGAGGCCGAAGTAGAGATCTTCTTTATCCTTTGGGGTCACGGCGCGGATGCTCAGGCGCACACCGGGGAAATTGACCCCCTTGTTGTTGGAGAGGGTACCCCCGACAATGGTGCGGCAGAAGAGTTCGCCCGCTTCCGGATCCACGGCTTCCACCCGCATCTCCACTCGACCATCGTCGATGAGGATCGTCGCTCCTTCGGGCACTTCTTGGGCCAGCTTGTCGTAGGTGACCCAGCTGCGCTCTTGGGATCCCAAGACAGGTTTGCTGGTCAACACAAAGGGATCCCCTGCCTTGAGGGTGATCGAGCCTTCGGCGAACTTGCCCAAGCGGATTTTCGGCCCCTGCAGGTCTTGCAAGATGGCGACCTGGATGCCCAGATCCATCGCGGTTTGGCGGATCAGGCGAATGCTGCGGCGGTGTAGCTCGTGATCCCCATGGGAGAAGTTCAGGCGAAGGGTGGTTGCCCCTTGCAGGATCATCTCCCTGAGAATGGCTGGATTTGAGCTGGCAGGGCCGATGGTGGCAACAATTTTGGTGCGTCGAAAAGAATCCCTCAAATGCATGTCCACTGTTCCCAAGGGAGAGCAGCCCAGATCCTTCCCCCACATAGGGATCTCTCTGATTACGATAACCCGTTATGTCTTTTTTGAGGCACCGCTTTTTTAAAATCCCCAGCGAGAGAGGATGGGAAAATAGGCAAAGCAGAGTGTAGAGATCCATCTGGAGTCGAGCGATGCCGGTTGCCCCCGAATACGCCTTCCCCTTCGAGCACCATCAGAAGTTCTCTCTGGATAACCCCACTATCTCCAGCCCAGGGGTTTCCAAGCGGGAATACATAGCCAGCAGAGTACTGCAGGGTATCGTGAGCAATCCCCAGACTCCCGTCGGCGATTTGTCTCCTGAGCAACGACAGGCTTTGGTCTATACGGCGGTGTTGTTGGCAGATGATTTGTTGGCGGCCCTCGGCGCTCAGTAGAGAGGTTCTTGAGATTGCAGCGCACCCTCTTGGGGTGAGGTTTAGGCCGAGGTTGACCGTTCGCGGCGGGGGGCCGTAGGCTCTGCTACTACATACGCCGCAGCCGTTGAGTCAACTCTTCCCCCAAGCGCATCCATTCTGCCATCCCTTCGGGACTCACCTGTCGGTCATTTTGCCAAAGAATGAGGTGGGCGCCAGCTCCTTCGGCGCAATAGTTGGGATGCTGCTCCCAAAAACCAAGGACGCCGGGATGAAAACGTAGCCGAACTTGGGCTTCATCCTGTCCTCGCAAGAGATAGCTCCGAGAAAACTTAGGGTGGCTCTCGAAATTGATATCTTGCATGCCAAAAGCTTTGGCGATGCCGTGGAAAAAGGCATTTTCGGGGTGCAGCCGAAAACGCGGCAGATGAAGATCCTCGTGATAGGCGTAGAAGACGGACTGGCGATAAGTTCTGGAACCCTCGCCACTGCCGCTGGTGTATTGGTAATCAAAAACGGTAATCTCAGTGCCATCGATCAGCCGCTTGGACATCGAATTATAGAAACGCCGCCCATGGCCTCGTTCAAACAGTCCAAAGCCTGCTTGCAACAAGCGAGATCGAATCTCTTCAGGCAACTGGGCAGAAAAGCGCATTCCTAGCTGTGCAGCTACCCGCTCCAGAGCTTCTCGACGTTTCTTTTCGTGGTAAAGGGCTAGAGCCAAGATCCCGGCAGCCAGAGCTAAAAACAAGATAAAAATAAGCAACCCCATACCGTCTCCCTCGGCTTACAGACTGCAGCGCCCATCCCCACAATACCTGAGCAGATTTCCAAAAGGATCCCTGCCTTCGACCATTCAGCCGGGCGGTCTCCTCTTGTCTTTTGTAGAGAAGTGACCCAATACAGCTGAGTGTGTCAAAGTTTGACGAAATTGTAGGGAGCGGTGAAGTTGTTGTAGCGAATGCGCAGCCGCCCCTGGAAGGTCTGGTCTAGCTCCTCTACTTTTTGGGCAAAAACCGGCTCATCTTCCCAATTGATCAAAAACGAGCCGTTGTAGGCCATGTTTTCGGTGAGCAGATCTCCTTCTACGCGGTCGCTGGCCAAGGGGCTGAGGGCTGCTGTAAAGGTCTGGGCAATGCGCTGACGTCGCTGCTCTAAGAGCTGCTCCAGAGCCCGTCCGATCTCGACTACCGCGTCCAGCCCCAGAGGAGCGCCGGCCATTTCGTCTCGCCGAGCTTTGAGGGCAGGGTTTTCCTCTAGCCCCAGCTTGAGCTCCTGCTCGGGATCCCAGAAGACTTTGACTCCCACCTCCCGCTTGCCCTCCAGGCGCTCCAGCAGAGCCAGCAGATCCGCCAAGCGGGGCTGCACCAAGTCCCGTTCCACCTGCTCCCAGCCGCTCACCACCAGGCCAAATTGCAGAGGCAGCAGAGCCCGGTGTCCCTCGTTCATCACTTTTTCCAGCACGGCCTCATGGGCGAGCAAGTTGGCCCGGCTGGCCAGGTAGCGCTCTTGTCGAGCCTGGGAATACAAGAAGGCCAGGGATCCCAGCCCATGAACCTGCACCGGCTGCTTGTCCAATCCCACCACACTCAGATGACGCGGGCCAGGGGCAGCGACGATCCCGTAGAGGTAGAGGGCGCTATGGGGATTTGCCGTTGGCATTGCTGCGGGCATCTCCGATCAGCCACGTGAGGTTGGACTCTTCGGTGTCGATGGCATTGCCATCGGAGGAAATGCAGTAGCGACCCATCACCATCTGGTGGCGTAGGGTCACGCCTGCCGCAATCTGGGTGTAGTTAAAAATCAAGCTGCCATCCAGCGTACACCCTTCATTCAACACACATCCGTAGCCAATTGCCGTGGGGCCGATGAGTTTGACCCCGTCCGCCAAATAGCTGCTGGCCCCGATGTAGACCGGTGGCTCGATGTGGATGCGATCCCAGTTGGCGCGGATGTTGATCCCCGTCCATACGCCGGGTTGAATCTGGATCCCAGGCACCTTGACTCCCTTGATCTCGCCGCGCAGCACTTTTTGCACCGCCAGCCAGTAGTCGTGGGTGCGGCCAATGTCCACCCACTGAAAGTCAGCCGTGATCCCATAAAAGGGGGCACCCGCTTTCACCAAGGCCGGGAAGAGATCGCTGCCGATGTCGTAGGGGCAGCCAGGGGGAATGTAGTCGAACACTTCCGGCTCGAAAACATAGATGCCGGTGTTGATGGTGTGGCCGAGGGCCTCTTCCCGCCTAGGCTTTTCTTGGAAAGCAGTGATGCGACCCGTCTCGTCGGTGACTACCACCCCATAGCTGGAGACCTGGCTGGGATCCACCTGCCGCAGGACCACAGTGGCCAGCGCTCCCTTGGCTTTGTGGAAGTTGACGATCTGCGTGAGGTTCAGGTCGATCAGGGCATCCCCACAGAGCACCACAAAGGTACTGTCGAAAAATCCGGAGAAATCCTGGATCTTGCGCATACCGCCAGCGGAGCCCAGAGGTTCGGCCACCGGCTGGCCGTTCTCAAAATGGCCTTCGAAGGAAAAGCCGATGTGAACCCCCCATTGCTGCCCATCTCGAAAGTAGTCTTCGATTTGGTGGGCCAAGTGGCTGGTGTTGACCATGATCTGGTCGAAGCCGTGTTCCCGCAGCAGCTCCACCAAAAATTCCATGACAGGCTTGTGCAAAATGGGGATCATCGGCTTCGGCATCATGTAGGTGATGGGCCGTACCCGCGTGCCTTTGCCTGCTGCCAGGATCATGGCTTTCATGCCGTCGTCACTCCTCCGGGCTAACCGTGCTCTGACTTTATCATCCCAGGATCGGCATTCCAGAGAACCGGCGGGGCTTTCAAGAGGCTGGGGAATCGCTGCTGGGATTCCGATCCCCTACAATCAAGGGGGCTTGCTCTTCTGGGCATTTCGCCAAGGGTTTCCCCTGAGCCCCTCGTTTTGCCCCGTCTCTCCTGAGAGTTCCACCCGGCAGACGGGGATCCCAGCATTCTTACATTGATTGCTCCTGGCCCAAGATTCAGACGGATGTATCAGACAAATGTAGTAGATCCTGAAAAAGATGCTGGATGGCCGTCCCGACAGCCCACCCATCACGATTGCCCTGGCCAAGGGGGCCTTGCTGCCTGAGGCCATTCAATGCCTGCAGCAGGTGGGGATCGATTTCAGCCGTTTTTTGGATCCCGGCAATCGCCTGCTGCGGATTGAATCCCCCACCCGGCTGAACGGACAACGCTACGAAGCGCTGCTGGTGCGCACTCACGATGTGCCGGTGTACGTGGAGTACGGGCAGGCGCAGTTGGGCATTGTCGGCTACGACGTCTTGCGGGAGCGCTATGCCGGCACCGAAGCGCGGGTGGCCCACCTGTTGGATCTCCAATTTGGCCACTGTCGCATGTCGGTGGCCCTTCCCCAAGATAGCCCCTACCACTCGGCAGCTCAGTTGCCTGCTCATGCCCGCGTGGCTTCTAAGTTTGTCGGCTGCGCCCGGGAGTATTTTGACCGCCTGGATTTGCCGGTGGAGCTTATCTCTCTCTATGGTTCGGTGGAGTTGGCCCCCCTCACCGGCATGGCCGATGCCATCGTCGACTTGGTAGCCACAGGGCGCACCCTGAGGGAAAACGGCCTGATTGAGCGAGACTGCCTATTCGAGAGTACAGCTCGCCTGATTGCCCATCCCATCAGCTACCGTGTCAACCAACAGCCTATCCGCGAGTTGATCACCCAGATTCGGGAACGCTGGCTGGGATCCCTGTTGGTGGGTGGCTAATTTTGAGGCACTTCCTCTGAGGGGGATCACGATTGCGTACAATGGGGGCATTCGGGCTTATTTCCCCCAGCAGCGTTCAGATTCAAAAAAGGTTTTTCGAGGTTGATTATGCGGTACCGTCCACTGCTCGCCATCCTGTTGGCGCTTTGTTTGAGCGTCTTTGCTGTTCCGGCTAAGGCTGCCAAGGCGCCGCTGACCTATGACCAGATCCGCAACACCGGCAAGGCCGCCATTTGCCCTTCGGTCTCGGACAACGCCCGGGGCCGTATCGAAGTGCCTAGGGGGGGATCCCTGAAGCTGACGGATGTCTGCTTCCAGCCGGTGCAAATTGAGGTGGAAGAAGAAAAGCGGAACGGCGAGAAAGAGTTCATCAAGGCCAAAAACATCATGATCTCAGCGGCCACTCTGGGGCCGATTAAAGCTGAGGTGACTCCCAAAGACGGTGCGCTGGAGCTCAAAGTGGTGGATGGGATCACCTCTCAGCCGACCACCGGCCAAATGCCCCGCCGCGAGCTGGTGCCGTTTCTGTTTAGCGTGAAAGACTTGGTCGCCACTGCCCAGGGCTCCGCCATTGACCCTTCGACCGATTTTGAAGGGGAGTTCTTGGTGCCCGGCTATCACAGCAGCACCTTCCTCGACCCGCGCGGGCGGGGATCCAACACCGGCTACGACACTGCGGTAGGTCTACAGGCTGCCAAAGATGATTTTGCCACCAACCGCAAGGTGGACGAGGTTTCCCAGGGGAAAATGTCGCTGCGGATCGCTCGCGTGGATGCCAGCACTGGCGAAATGGCGGGATCCTTTGTTAGCATTCAGCCTTCCAGCACCGAGCAAGGGGCGATGGAACCCCACACTGTTCGCATTCAAGGCCTGTTTTACGCCCGCCTGGCGCAGGAGTCTTGAAGAGGCTTGAGGAAAGCCGAGAAGAGATCCAATTTCGGGCTTGAGATGGGCAGAGATCCCGGCGATCCCTGCCTATTTCTGTTGATACTATGTCTGTCTGGGTTTGCCCGTTGGGGAAGTGTGCAGCGATAAAGTCTGGGCCAGATGCCGCCACAGGTTCATTTGCAGATGGCCGATGCCACTAACCTGCCTTTTATGTTGACTCTGGACCCAAGGGGACTCTCAATCTGGACTCAAGGAAGCCCTTTGTGAGTTCCGCTTCAGCCAGTACCGCCACCAGTGCGGATCCGAGTTCTGCTGTGCTCGCTACCCCAAACTGAGCCTCTTTGCCGCAAGATGAGGTTCAGGGCAACGAGGGAAGTGATGGCCAACTACGACTGGATTCTGATCGGCGGTGGGATTACCGGGGCAGCCCTAAGCTATGAACTGGCCCGCCAGGGGGGATCCGTTCTGCTGATGGAGAAAGATGGAGTGCTGAACGGAGCAACCCGCTACAGCTACGGGGGCTTGGCCCATTGGGCGGGCAAAACGCCGATGCTCAAAGCTTTGGGAGAAGAAGGGATCCAACGCTACTGCACCCTGTCAGAAGAGCTGGAGGCAGATATTCAATTTCGCGAGCTGGATCTGCTCATGCCCATTGCCCCCGGCTACGATGCAGAGGCCGTTGAGGCGGATCTGGCCGACTGTCGCATCCCACCCCGGCGGATTTCGGTGGCGGCAGCCTGCGAGCTGGAGCCGCTGCTGGATCCGGCCGCTCTGGAAGTAGTCCTCTGGGCTCGGCATGGCCACATCAACCCCTTGTTGACGGCGCTGGCCTTTCAAAAAGCCTTTCAACGATTGGGGGGATCCCTCTTGATCGCAACAGCAACGGCCCTGCGGCGGCAGGGAGCGCGCATCACGGGCGTAGAGTCCGGAGCCGACTGCTACGGAGCAGGCCAGGTGGTGGTGTGCGCCGGCGGCTGGACACGGGCTCTGTTGCGCCAAGCGGGAATCCGGGTGCCCATCTACTACACCCATGCCGAATCCCTGGAGCTGGAGCCCTCGGATTTGCAATTGAAAGCGTTGGTGATGAGCGTGCCCGTGCAACGCTTGGAACTGGAACGACAAGCCGCCCATCCCGATCGGGATCCCCTTTGGGACGAGCCAGGGCACGAGCTTTGCCCGCCGATTCTGGATGCCGGGATCCTGCAATTTGTAGATGGCAGCATTCGCATGGGCCAGATCAGCCGGGTATTGACGGATCCCCATGCCGAGGTGGATGCAGCCGCCAGCGAAGCCCAGATCCGGGCACAAGCCGGTCGCTACCTGCCCAAGTTGGCCCACCTGCCCGGACGGTGGTATCACTGCTTGGTGGCCTTCAGCGCCGATCACCAGCCTCTGGTGGGATCCCTGCCCGGTTGGGAAGGCTTGCAACTGTTTTCCGGCTTCAGCAATCCCCTGCCCATCCTGCCCGCTTTGGCCCGTCGCTTCGCCCAACAAGCCTATGGACAAGCGGATGAATGGATCCCTGCTCTGTCGCCGGCGCGGTTTGCCCAGGTTTTGAGTTGATGCCTTGCTTATTCTCGATGACCATCGCCAACAAGTCTGGAATACGGCTATCCCGTCTGCAGCATAATGAAAGCCGGAAGTTCTCTGCGTCGGATCTATGCCCAACAGCTTGCCCAGCTCCGTCGATCTCAGCCAGAAGCGCATTTTGCTCACAGGGGGCAGCGGCTTTTTGGGCAAACATGTGCTGCAACAGTTGCAGGTGCTGGGGGTAAAGCCGGAGCAGGTGCGCATCCCGCGCTCCCGCACCCAGGATCTGCGCCGTTGGGAAGTCTGCCAAGAGGTGGTGCAAGGGCAAGATATCGTCATCCATTTGGCCGCCCACGTGGGTGGCATCGGCCTCAACCAAGCCAAGCCGGCAGAACTCTTCTACGACAACCTCATCATGGGATCCCAGCTCATCCACGCCGCCTACCTGGCCGGGGTGGAGAAGTTTGTCTGCGTGGGCACCATCTGCGCCTACCCCAAGTTTACCCCCGTTCCCTTCAAGGAAGAGGATCTCTGGAACGGCTACCCGGAAGAGACCAACGCCCCCTACGGCATCGCCAAGAAAGCCCTGCTGGTGCAGCTGCAGGCCTACCGGCAGCAGTACGGCTTCAACGGCATCTACCTCCTGCCGGTGAACCTCTACGGCCCCATGGACAACTTCGACCCCGAAAGCTCCCACGTCATCCCAGCCTTGATCCGCAAAGTGCACGAAGCGCAGCAACGGGGCCAAAACTACGTCGAAGTGTGGGGGGATGGCAGCCCCACCCGCGAGTTTTTCTACGCTGAAGATGCGGCCCGCGGCATTGTCATGGCCACCCAGCTTTACGACGGGGCGGATCCCTTGAACCTGGGCACCGGTGAAGAGATCTCCATCCGGGATCTGATTGCCCTCATCTGCGAGCTGATGGAGTTCCGGGGAGAGATCCGCTGGCAAACGGACAAGCCCAATGGCCAACCCCGCCGCTGTCTGGATGTCTCCAAGGCCCGAGAGAGGATGGGTTTTGTGGCCAAAGTCGGCTTGCGGGAAGGGCTGCAGCGCACCATCGACTGGTACCGCCGCCACGCCTGCTCTGGGCAAAGCTAGGCAACCCCTTGGCTCTCCAGCCGGCCATCCTCCATGTGCAGCACCCGATCCGCGATGTCCAGGATGCGGTTGTCGTGGGTCACCATCAGGATGGTGCAGCCCTGCTCCCGCGCCAGCTTCTCCATCAGGGTCACCACCTCGCGGCCCGACTTACTATCTAGGGCTGCCGTGGGCTCGTCCGCCAGCACCAGCTTGGGATGGCTAACCAAGGCGCGGGCAATGGCCACCCGCTGCTTTTGTCCGCCGGAAAGCTGTTCCGGGTAGTAGTGGACGCGATCCCCCAGGCCCACCGCCGCCAGCATTGCTTCCGCTCGCTGCTGGGCTTCCTGAGGAGAGAGGCCGTTGTGCAGCTCCAGGGCCATGCGCACGTTTTGGGCTGCCGTCAGGGATCGCAGCAGGTTATGGGCCTGGAAAATGTACCCGACCTGGCGGCGGATTTGAATGAGAGTACTGGGCTGAGCTCCCCGCAGCTCCTGTCCCAACACCCGCAAGCTGCCCTCCTGCACCGAGCGCAAGGCCCCCAGCAGCGTCAGCAGGGTGGTTTTGCCGGAGCCGGAAGGGCCAGTCAGCAGCACGATCTCCCCTGGCTGCAGGGCAAAGCTAATGTCGAAGAGAATCTGCTTGCGCAGGGATCCCTCGCCGAAATAGTGGTTTACACCTTCGGCTTTCACCACCGGCTCAACGGCATTCTGGGCAGAAGCAAGGGCAGCTTGATCGAGAAGAGGAGTCAGCATAGGAAACTCAAAATCTCAAAACTTTGCGTTGACAACTCATTGACCACTTAGGCCGTCATTTGGAGCGTTGAGATGAGACCATTTAGAAACCTTTGGCCGGAGAGCGTTGATGAGGATCCCAGAAGTTTTTAGACAGCCTAGCTCAAACCCTTCACCATCCATCCGATCCCCTTTGGCAGACTATTGACTTACCAACGCCCCGGCGCCCTGCCCACAGCCAAAACTCTAGAAAATGTCGGCAGGATCCGCTGCCCGCAGCCGTCGCACGGCAATCGCCCCTGAGATGAAGCACATGCTCACCGCCAGCCCCAGCACCAGCACTGCCCGGTTGAAGGTCATGGCAATAGGCAGCAACGTGGCATTGGCCGTCAAATCGTAGAGCAAAACCGACAGGGCAAAGGCAGGAATGTACCCCAAGCCGGCCAGCAGGAGCGCCTCCTGAAATACCACCCCCAGCAGGTAGGTATCGGTATAGCCCATGGCTTTGAGAGTGGCATATTCCGCCAGGTGATCCGACACATCGGTGTAGAGAATTTGATAGACAATCACAATGCCGACAATAAAGCCCATGCCCACCCCCAGGCCGAAAATAAAGCCGATGGCTGTGCCCTCTTCCCAGTAGGTTTGCTCCATATCGATAAACTCCGCCCGTGAGAGCACCCGCACATCTTCCGGCAGCAAAGCCCGCATCTGCCGCACCAAGGGATCCGGATCCACACCCGGCTGGAGTTGCACCACGCCGATATCCACTAGGCCGCGCCCCCGCTGCGGAAAAATGCGCAGGAAATTGAGGTCGCTGGTGAGGATGGTGCCGTCGGCTCCAAAGGTGGCCCCCATCTCGAACAGGCCCCCCACCTGGACGCGGCGGTTTCCCACCTCAGTAACCACCTCTCGCCCGGACTCAAACCACTCTGGGATGGGGCCAAACTCGCTGCGGGAGCGGCGGTCAAACAGCACCACGTCCGCCTTTTTGATCTCTTCCAGCTCGTCCGGCGTCAGTTCCGGCAAGTCCAACAGATCAGCCGAGGGATCCACTCCTACCACAAAAATGCTGCGGGTACGGCGGGTCTCTGGGTTTTTCCAGAGGGCAAAGCCCACATAGACAGGCGAGATGGCCCGCACCCCCTCAAAGCCCAAAGCCTGATAGAGTCGCCGCTGGGAGAAGGTGTTCATGGCAATCAGGGCGTTGGACTGGGGGCTGACCAGGAAGATCTCTCCCTTCAGGGCCACGTGGAAGCGGATGGCACTTTCCAGCAGGCTGTCTTGGAAGCCCAACTGCATGAACATCAAGATGCAAGCAAAGGCAATGCCCGCCAGGGCCACCAGCAGGCGGATCTTCTCCCGCGTCAACTGCAGCCAGGCCAACGGGATCCGATGGGCGATAAAAGCCACACTGAACAGGCTGTACATGGGCTGAGCCTACCCCTCGACATCGATGGCCACATTCACCTGCAGGTTGGTCAGGCCAGCCACGCGGGCGCTGCTCTCCGGATCCAGGCGGATATACACTTCCACCACGCGGGCATCCACATCGGCAGCAGGATCGGTGTTGAGCACATCTTTCTTGCCAATTTGCAGGCCAACCCGTTCCACCTGCCCCTGCAACGCTTCCGCCAGCGCGCGGTTGCTGATGGTTGCTCGTTGCCCTGGCCGAACCCGCAAGATGTCTGTTTCGTAGACCTCGGCCACCACCATCATTTGGTCAGTGTTGCCCAGCTCGAGAATGCCCTCGCCGGCGGGGATGACCTCTCCAGGGCGGGTGTGGATCTTGAGCACCTGTCCAGCACGGGGAGCGCGGATGAGGGTGCGCTCTAGGCGAGCTTCTGCCAGTTCCAGATTGCGGGCCAGGGATCCCAGTTGGACTTGGGCTTGGGCCAGACTCAGTCCCGCCTCGGCAGCTTGGACTTGGGCTTGGGCATTGAGCAGATCCCGCTCACGGGCCAGGCGCAGTTGGCTCAGGGTGGCTTCGGCAGCCCGCAAGTCCTCCTGTCGTTGCCGCACCAGCAGCCGGCGTTGATCCAGCTCTTGTTGCGAGATTGCTCCTTCCTGCCAGAGCTCCTGAAAGCGGGCCAGATTGGCCTCGGCATCGGCCAGCTCTGCCCGGATACGCTCCACCACCGCTTCCTGGGAGCGGATTTGCATCTGTTGCGGCTCATCCAGACGGCTGAGGCGGGTGCGTGCCTCTTGGATTTGGGCCTGACTGAAACGGGTCTCGGCCTGCAACCGGGCGCGGGCCTCTTGAAGTTGGGCGGCAGCGTACTCTCGCTCCGCCAACCGCTCGGCGTAGCTTTCCAAGCGGGCCAGCACTTGGCCTGCCACCACGCGATCCCCCTCGGCCACCAGCAGCTCTCCCAGCCGTTCTCCGGGGGAACCGGCAATGCGCAGCACTTCCCCCTCCGGCTCCAGGCGACCCAAAGCACCAACTTGCGGAGGCAGCCGCATTTCCACCGTTGCCTCTGCACTTCCCGATACCGACTGTGTGGCTCCCTGTTGGCTCAATCCCAGCCATGCCAGACCGGCACAACCAAGCAGCCCGACTCCTGCCAGCGACCAAAGCGCTCGTGGGTTCATGGCCTTTTACCCGCTGTGGCTTTGCAGACGACAAACGCCGCCTCTTTTTCTTATCTTAAATAAGTGTAAAGTTTTTGGGATGAAAATGTCCAGCTGTATTCTGTGTTGCTTGTGCTCACCGTATTTTCACCCCCTGTGGGTTCCCCAAGGTGCCGGCAGATCACGGCAACCGGTGGGGCGCAGCCTACCTAGCTCGGGGGATTCCTGATATGATGTGGCCTGTTCGAACCTGTTTGTAGTCAGCAGAACGCAGTCCTTTTTTTGGAGTGTGGCGGTTTTAGGAGTGGGGTGGAGTTGCGATGGTGGAAACAGTTGGAGGAGGGGATCCCATCCCGCCGTTGCCGGTTCGGTCTCAGCCTCCGCCCCTGCATTTGGATCCCCTAGATCCCTTGCTTTCCACCTATCACTTTGTGGGCATTGGTGGAGTGGGGATGTCGGCCCTGGCCTATATCCTGGCTAAACAAGGGTTTCGCGTTTCCGGATCCGACATTGTCGCCAATGGCCGTACCCGCCGCCTGGAAGCTTTGGGGGTGCGCTTCTTTCAGGGCCACAGCTTGGAGGGGTTGGTCGGGGATCCCCAGGTGGTCTATTCCAGCGCCATTCGCCCCACCAATCCAGAATTGGCTGCTGCCCTGGGCAAGGGATTGACGGTTTGGCACCGGGCAGACTTGTTGGCGGCTCTGTTTAACCGTCGCTCTGGCATTGGGGTGGCCGGCACCCACGGCAAAACCACCACCAGCAGCATGATCGGCTATGTATTGCTCTCGGCGGGCTGGGATCCCACCTTGATTATCGGCGGGGAAGTGGATGCCTGGGATGGCAATGCCCGTCTGGGTAAGGGGGAGTATTGGGTGGCCGAGGTGGATGAGTCGGATGGATCCCTGGTGCGGCTCTATCCCAAGATTGGGGTGATCACCAATATCGAGCTGGATCACCCCGATCACTACGCCGATTTGGGGCAGGTGATCCGGGCTTTTCAACAGTATGGGCAGCAAAGCCAAACCCTGGTGGCCTGTCTGGACTGTCCCAACGTGGCGGCTCACCTGAGGGTGGATGTGGGCTACAGCCTGACCGGTCATCCCCAAGCCCAGTACCAAGCTCGCCAAATCCTCTACACTGCCAGTTTCACCTGCGCTGAGATCTGGGAAAGGGGATCCCTCCTCGGACAGCTTCGCCTACAGGTGCTGGGATCCCACAACCTCAGCAATGCCCTGGCGGCGGTTGCCGTTGGGCGGCAGTTGGGCTTGGAGTTTGCGGTGATTGCCTCAGCTTTGGCGCAATTTCGGGGGGCGCATCGCCGCTTTGAGCACAAGGGGGAAGTGGGTGGAGTCACCTTTATCGACGACTATGCCCATCATCCCAGCGAGATTCGAGCCACCCTGCAGGCAGCACGGCTACAGCAGCGGCGGGTGGTGGCGGTATTTCAGCCCCATCGCCACAGCCGCTTGGCTGCCCTGTTCCAAGATTTTGCCCGCTGCTTTGGGGAGGCGGACGTGGTGGTGATCGTGCCTACGTATGGAGCGGGAGAGCCGGCGCCTGAGGGTTCCGACAGCTTGCGCTTGGCCGTGGCGGTGGCGGAGCACCATCCCCATGTGCGCTATGTGTCGTCTTTGCCGCGATTGCCGGAGGTGTTGCCGTCCGTCCTGCAGCCTGGAGATCTCGCCGTTTTTTTGGGCGCAGGGGACCTAAATCAGCAGATAATCGCTACGATGCGGGCATATGCGGCTCAGGTGAGGGAACAGCCTGGGCAAGCCAAAAATCCAAACTTCAGCTGAAAAGATAGCTGCTTCTGAGGTATTGAATCATGACGACGGCTCCGGTGGTGCCTCAGCGGGACGGTTCCTGTGAGTCTGAGGCGGCAAGTCTTACCGCTGAAGACAGGCTTCTCCCCCGCGGGCCGGCGGCTCTGCTATCTGGACGAATTCAATCGGGGATCCCGTTGGCTCCTCTGACCACCTTTCGCGTGGGCGGCAAAGCGGAGTGGTATTGTGAGCCCCGTAGCCATCTGGAGCTGCAGCAGTGTTTGGCTTGGGCGCGAGCAGAAGGGATCCCCACGACGCTGCTGGGGGCAGGCAGCAATCTGCTCATCAGCGATGCCGGGTTGAAGGGGCTGGTGATCGGTACCCGCCGTCTGCGCGGGATCCAACTGCTGGAAGGGGGGAGAATTTGGGCCGCTGCCGGAGAGCCTTTGGTCAATCTGGCGCGGGCAGCCGCCAAGCAAGGCTGGAGCGGTTTGGAGTGGGCCATCGGGATCCCGGGCACCCTGGGGGGAGCCGTGGTGATGAATGCGGGTGCCCACGGACGCGCCATGGCGGATGTGCTGGTGGAAGTGCAGATTTTGGACGAGGAACAAGAGCCCTGCCGCCTAGAACCTGCCGATCTGCAATTTGGCTATCGCCGCTCTCGCCTACAGGACTCCCCCTGGACGGTGACAGGGGCCACGTTGCAATTGATCCCAAGCAGGGATCCGTCCCAGGTGCAGTGGGAAACCCAGCGCTACCTCAACCAACGCCTAAGCTCTCAGCCCTATCATTTGCCCAGTTGTGGCAGCGTCTTTCGCAACCCCGAATCTCACCCTGCCGGCTGGCTAATCGAGCAGGTCGGCTTGAAGGGGTACCGCATCGGTGGGGCCCAAATTTCAGAGCGCCATGCCAACTTCATCCTCAATTGCCATCAGGCAAGCGCTAAGGACATTTACCGCTTGATTCGCTTGGCCCAGGAAAAGGTCTATCAGCAATGGTCGGTGCTTTTGGAGCCAGAAGTGCGCATTCTGGGATCCTTTGAGGATTAGAGGAGCATTGGGCAGACAATTTGGACTGTTTTCTTTTGGTGATTTTGATGATTCTGCTCTTAAACTGTTCTTACCAGCTTAGATGCTCGTCGATTCTTTCCTATCGGCTTATGAGTCAAGATGCAGCCACCTTACGTCGTTTAATTCAACGGCTCAATCAGTCCCACACCACTGCGGAAGAACGCCGCTATTTGGTGGAGATCGGCAGCCTGGCTGCTTTGCTCACCCCAGAAGAGGCTGCCGCTTTGGCCCAGGATCCCAAGCAACTCACCGCCGAGCAGCACTATCGCATTTGGGACTGGGTGCATCGCTGGGAACGGGAGCACCGCCACGAAGATCTGGACTGGGATCCCTCTCTAGACCGACACAACGACTAAGCCTCGAGAGAACTCCATCCTGCTCTTGCGATCGGGAGCTCAGCTGAGATCTTGGGATCTAAGACAGAAGCCATCTCCAAGTCTCATTTTTGAACAGGATCCACACCCCCAAACCCACCAGAATCCAGGGCACCCAGCGCTCTCCCCGCTCGGCCAAAACCTTGGCTACTTCAGGTTGCATTGTCAGTTTTTGAGCCATTGCAAACCACAATCCCTTCATCAGAAAAAAGATCGTGGAAAAAAGGGCCAACTGAGGAGGGGTGCTGCCGGCAAACAGAGGAACGTACAGGCTGACATTATCTCCACCATTGGCAAAGGTGAGGAGCATGGACATCAGGGCTGGTGGGGGCAAAAAAACTGACCAAGCCTTTTGGGTTGGGCGCTCTTGCAGTTCTTCCAGCTCTTCTTCCAGGGCTTCTTCCAGCTCAGGTTGCCACAATTTCCAACCGCCTACCGCAATCGGGATCAACCCCAGCAGCCCAATCGCAGGTGGCGGCAACAACAGGACTCCCAAGTATCCCAGAGAGCTGAGCAGGATCAACCCTGCCAAGCCCAAGTAGCCTCCCAGCCAAATGTGCCAGCCCTTCCACAGGGGTTGCAGCTGCGCCTGGGCAAACAACAGAACCAGCAAGAAAAAGTCGTCGATATGGGTGGCAACAAAAGCGAGGATCCCTTCGACTAAAGTTGCCCAGAAAATTGCCAGCGGCATAGGGTTAAGAAATGGGGAAGATGGCGCTGATATCGACGAGGTGAAACTGAAGCAGCCCAACAATTGCCGAAGTATAGGCGGTAGAAGAAGCCAGCCCAATCAAGAGATCGCGTTTCATATTGCGGGGTTTCTCGCCTTTCTCGACGACATCCGTAGCGCCAAACTGCATCATGAGAATGCCTATCAAGTTGGAGAGCCAGTACCCCACGAGGGTTCCGCCCAAAAACCACTGTGGCTGCCACAGGCTACACAGGTAGCCCAACCCATAGGCAATCGGCAGGTTGAAAAACAAGTCATTCCACCAGGAAAGGGGAGACAGCATAAACCCCAAAACCAGTAAAATGCCACCTCGGAGCTTCTTCCCCATAGGTCTTGCTCTCCAGCGTTACGTCCTCACAATCTTAACTTCACATTGCTTCATGAAAACCCAAAAACAATGTCTGGCTCTCCACCTGGGAGTGTGGCACGGCCTCTTCTCCAACTATCGACCCACCGCCGGCGGCTGGGAGCTGGGGGGCCAAAAGCGCAGCCTCATCACCTTTGAGGCCTTGGCTCCATCCTCTTCTTCAGGAAGTCCGGCGGCAGGGATCGCGATCCGCCAAACCAACACCTACTACCCCCTACAGGGATCCCCCACTCCCGAAAGCTCCCAGAGCTGGGTCTACCAGGATTTCTCGCCGGGATTGCGCTTTTTCCCCGATGGATCTTTTTCCAATGGGCGGCTGCAACTGGCGCCGTTTAGTGATTTTGCCGTTGAGCAAGGCTTTCTCTGGGGGGATCGCAAGGCGCGGCTGGTGCAACAGTGGGATGCCCAAGGTCGTCTGGTAGAGGTAACCGCGATCCTGGAGCGGCGCGGCCAAGCTTTGGATCCCGTTGCAGACTGTGCACCCCTGAGCAGAGAGCAGCTGAGAGCCTGCCTCCAGGGGAGATGGCGGGGGATCGCCCAGAGCTTTGCGGTTGCCGAGGGCCGGTTTGCCGAAACCGAGGTGGACTGCTCGGGGGCAGAGTGGTTGAGCAACTGGGATCCCTTGCCGGGAGGGCTGTGGATTGGCGGGCCGGATCCCTTGCCCATCCCCACTGCCCAGCGGGATCGCAGCTTTTCGGTGAGCCTGAGCTGGTTTCCGCAGCCGGAAGACTGCCACTGTCTCTTGCGTTTGAGCCGGGACTACGATGCCCGCGGTGCTTGGCAGCGGGTTACGCTGATCCGGGCGCAGAGGGATCCCGTTTGAGAAAGGCGCAAACCTGGGCAAACACCGTTTCCCGCTCGCAGTCCAAAGTGAGGATGTGGTCGGAGTGCTCCAGCCAATGCAAGATCTTCTCCTCGGATCCCAGCTCTTGATAGAGCCACGCTGCCTGTTCAGGATCCACTACTGTATCTTGGCGAGATTGCAGGATCAGAGTGGGAACCCGGATGCCGGCCACCTCTCCCTTGACCCGCTCGATCAGCTCCAGAGCGCTGCGCACCGCCGACAGATTAAAGCTGCGGAAATAGGCCGTTCTTTCTGCCAAGGCTCGAGCGTCCCCATCCCGAATCGGCAAGCTGAGGCGGGGCACCTCCTTCAATAGCCAACCCAGGCTGTTCAGGTACTGCTCAGGGCGAAAAAGATAGTACCAGCGGTGGCGAATGGCGAAAAATGGCGCCAGCAGCACCAATTTGTGGATGGGATGGGCAAAAGCCAGGTGCAAAGCCAGCAGACAGCCGGTGGAAAAGCCCACCAAGGAAACGCGGGGATACTCCTGCTGCAAAGCCAGGTAATGCTCCAAAGCCCGCCCGTACCACTCCGTCCAGCGGGAAGGGGGCATGCGGGGGGCTGGGCGGTCATGGCCAGGATAGTTAAACCCCTGCACCGTCAGGCCAGCCGCCAACAGCCGCTCTGCCAGCCATTGCAACTCGTAAACACCGCCCCCCAATCCATGTAGCAGCAGACAGGCGTGTTCCCCTGCTCCTCGCCACAAAAAGGGTTCGTTACTCAACATAAAAAAAAATAAAACTCCGTTCCACTTCGCGACGGGATCCCTTGCTAGCCCAAGGTGATATCCAGCAACATCATCACCACAAACCCACTGATGACCCCAAAGGTGCCCTCCCGCTCCAACCCCTGCCGGTGCGACTCAGGGATGATCTCATCGGAAATGACAAACAACATCGCCCCCGCCGCAAAAGCCATGCCCCAGGGCAACAAGGGCTGCGCCAGAGAAACCACCGTTGCTCCCAGGATGCCGCCGATGGGCTCCACCAGCCCGGTCACCAGGGCAATGGCAAAAGCAAACCGCCGCGAATACCCTTGGCTTGCCAGCGACAAAGCCACCACCAGCCCTTCTGGCATGTTCTGCAAGCCGATCCCCAACGCCAACGCCAACCCATCGCCGACTTGGCCGGTAGCGAAACCCACTCCCACCGCCAGTCCTTCCGGGAAATTGTGCAGGGCGATGGCAATGATGAACAGCCAAATCCGTTTCAAATGGGCGCGGTTCTCCCCTTCCACCCCTTTGAAAAAGTGCTCGTGAGGAAAGAGGCGGTGGGCACTCTCCAGGAAGATCGCCCCCAACAACAGGCCTGCCACCATCACCACAGCCGCCCCAAATGGGGAATACCCCAGCGCCATGGCTGCCTCGGTGCCCGGCACCACCAGCGAAAACGAGGTGGCCGCCAGCATCACCCCACCCCCAAATCCCAGCAGGATCCCTTGTACCCTTTCGGAGAGCGAGGGAAGAAAAAGGGCCGGCAAAGCCCCCAGCCCCGTCGCCAACCCGGCGATCAAGCTGGCCAGGGATCCCATCCCAATTGGATGCACAAGCCAATCTCCACAAAGGCCGAATGCTTTTCAATTCTCCTCCCTTTCCAACGTTGTGTGAACATTGCTGGCTCGAGCGGCATAGGCGAGGTTCTGAAAGTTGGCTTGGAGCGCCAGATTTTGTGCTTACAAGCAAGGTACCTAAGAGCAAGTCTGAAGGAGCTATTCCCTAGTTGGAGTTTGCCAGCTAAGCCAAGGTTTATTACAATAATTGTAAATTGCCTCGGCGCAGAAGCGTCCTGAACAGCAATTGGACTGGAGTACACTGCAGCAAGACAGGTCGATAAAAACTAAAGTCAAGTCCGATAGTGATGAGGAGTGAGAGAGCGATGAAGAAAAAAGCAGTTACAACTCTTGTGGCCTTGAGTCTAGGAGCGGCCTGTCTAGGTTGTGTTGATCTTTCATTTGAGCCAAAAGAGAGCACTGACGAGATAGAGAAAACTCAAGAAGTTCCTGGCCAATTTGTCAAAACGAGA